>JBKJLR010000148.1:0-8224 GCA_046596865.1 Chitinophagaceae bacterium | reverse complement strand
ACCGTAAGCATATTGGTGTGCATCCAGTACCGCACCGGTGATACATGATAACAGGATTGTGATTGTGCTATCTCATTGGTGTGATGCGTAGCTGCGAGGTCCATTCCACCTCCATGTATATCAAATTGTTTTCCCAGGTATTTTTCACTCATGGCTGAGCATTCTATATGCCAGCCCGGAAAGCCCCTGCCCCACGGTGATGGCCATTGCATTAAATGCTCCGTGCCTGCTTTTATCCAAAGAGCAAAATCAAGCCGTCCTTTTTTTTCATCCTGTCCACCCAATTCTCTTGTGCCTTCCAGCAGGTCGTCAAGTTTTCTATTGGTCAATATGCCGTAAGGTTGTTCTTTACTATATTTTTCTACATCAAAGTAAACCGTGCCATTTACCACATACCCATATCCATTGTCAATGATCTGCTGCGCCATTTTGATCTGCTCAGTTATATGCCCTGTCGCCGTAGGTTCGATAGTGGGTGGCAGCGTATTAAAGAGTTCCATCACTTTATGAAAACCTACGGTATACCGTTGCACAATTTCCATAGGTTCCAATTGTTCCAGCCGGGCCATTTTTGAAAACTTATCATCACCTTCGTCCCGGTCGCCTTCCAGGTGCCCGGCATCGGTAATGTTTCTTACATACCGGACTTTATATCCCAGGTATTTGAGGTAGCGATAAATAATATCAAAAGAAATAAAAGTGCGGCAGTTTCCCAGATGTACGTCACTGTAAACGGTAGGTCCGCAGACATACAATCCCACATGATGGGGAGTGATGGGTTCGAAATGTTCTTTCTGCCTGGATAAAGTGTTGTAAATCTTCAGTTCACTCATAGATGCTGATAAGTTTCAAAAATAATCAATCCTGACTACTTCATTAATTGTATATCAGCTACCAGCATATAATGATCAGAGTAGTTTTTTAGGATCCGGTTGAACTGTTTTATCTGAAAGTTCTTGTCGGCAAAAATATAATCAATACGAAGTGTAGGGGAAAGTGCTGAAAAGGTTCTGCCGATTCCAAAGCCTTTCTTCAAAAAAGCATCCTGCATATTGCCCCGTAGGGTAAAATAAGTGTATGAATTAGGAACATCATTTAAATCGCCACAAAATAAAACGGGGTGAGGGCTGTCTTTTATCATTTCATGAGCTACATTGGCCTGTATGCTGCGATAAGTGATCCCCTTTTTTAATTTGGATAAAATATTGCGTGAATTAGCCACCAGGCTGTCCCTGGCATTTGTTATCTTATCAATTCTTTCATAATCTTTTCTTTTGAACTGCAGGGATTGCAAATGAGTTGTGAAAACCCTGACGGTGTCCTTATTCATTTTAATATCGATATGCAGCAACACATCCGGCAAAGTAGGCCGTGGATACCTGATCTTACCGGTGTCAATGATGGGGTAGCGGGAAAAAATAATAGAACTGTAATAATGATTATCGCCATCGTTATCAAAAGAGAAATAATAGTAAGGATACCCTAATTCCTCCTGTATAGGCTTTATATTATCGTAATAAGAAGAATCGGTAGAAGTGTGAAATTCCTGCAGGCATAATATATCAGCATCCTGTTGTTTGATAAGGTCAAACATGCTGAGTCTTGTTTCACTTCCTTTATTGGTATTTCTTTTCAGCTCTATAAACCGGGCTACATTCCAACTGACTACCCGAAGTGTTCCTGGTTCTTTTTTATAAGTAAAAGTGCTGGTAGTATGAAAAGCTAAAAAAACGCTGATACTTTTTATACCGAGTAACAAAGCGATGCCCGAAATCAGCGTATAGCCGGGTTTTAACATGATCAGCCATCCTATTGCAAAAAAGATAACAAGAATAAGCAGGAAAGGAAAGACCAGTCCAAGAAAAGAAATAAACCACCAGCTTTGTGGATTTAGATAAGGCACCAGGCAGGATAAAAGGAAAACAATTACCACAATGACGTTGGAGTAAATAAAAAACCGCTTGGTGAAGAGTCGGAACCTGGAAGCCATTGATGCAATTTAAGTAAGTTTCGGGTTTTGAATTTGGCGTTTCTGGATCAAGGCCATTTAAAACATTTATGGGTCATGCTATTTTTAACCTTCCTTTCAATCATGGAAATATTTTCAGGCTATTAAGCAAAACAGTAACGGTAAACAACCCAAAACATTTAATCCTAAACTCATAAACCCTCATCACTTGCTCTCTTCAGTAACTCTTTTTCTTCGGTAGAAAGAAAGCTATATCCTTTTTGGTTGATCTTATCCAGTATTTCATCTACCCGCTGTTGAGTAACATTGGGTGTTTTTTTATACGGTACTGAAGTTGACTTGTAAAATAATTCTTCTTTTATGTGCTTCCCTTTTTTGGGCTTATCGGGGTTAAAGAGATTGGTGACCCAGTCAAAAAAATTACTCATCCAGGCACTCCAGTCGTGGCCCATTCTTAAAAAGACAACAAAGAGAACTCCTACAACAGCACCGGCAAGATGTGCGAGAAGATTGCCTGTATCGCTAATAGAAATTGTGGCCAGATCAGAAATCACATACAGGGCCGTTAATACCCATAAAGGAATACCGCCACCGATCATCGGGAAAATTTTATACATCGGCGATAGCATTGTAGTGGCAATAGCAACTGCCATTACCCCCGAAGAAGCACCGATAGCAGTAGCGTAAGGAAGCTGCGGCTGTAATGATGGTATAAAATTATAAGCCAGCAAAAAAGCAACCCCGCCTGCTAATCCTCCATAGATAAAAATGGGAGCAATTTTTTTGTTACCTGCCAGATCCTGCATGATATATCCAAAGCACCACAGCCAAAGCATATTGGAAAAAACTTTCCAGATATTTTCATGCGTAAACATATAAGTAAGAACAGTCCATGGCCGGCTCAGCAAACTATCTGTATCAGCTGGCATGGTAAACCACCCTAAAATATTCTTTGTAAAAAGTACCGGAGCAATGTCTTTGGGAAATCTGAAAAACCACACCGCTTTCATAAAAGCAAGACCGACAAACACAATAAGACATATCGCTATCAGCATCATCAGCGTATTGCCGCTTTGACCCAGTGTAATCTTTTGTTGGTATTTTTTTTCAGAATAATTCATCTGGTGAATAGCAATCGTCGTTTTGTTTAGAATATTTTAAATAATACTTCGTTCTTCTTCTATTTCCCTTTTCCTCTGTACACCTCCGTGAAATCACTTCATTTAATATAACGTACGGCGATGGGTTTTGTTCCATATCATTACAATAATAAAACCTGTCAATGCCCCTCCAAGATGAGCAAAATGGGCAATATTATCGCCCTGTATTTTTCCAAACCCCCCAAAGAGATCTAACAAAACATAGCCCAACACCACCCATTTGGCTTTCACCGGGATAGGAATGGGCATGATCATCATTTGCGTATTAGGAAAAAGATAACCAAACGCAACCATTACTCCCATAATGGCCCCGGAAGCACCAACTGCCGGCACAGTGCCACCCATAAAATATTGCATCACCAAATGTGCGGCTGAAGCACCGATGCCACAGGCCAGGTAAAAAAACAAAAACCGTTTGGGACCCCATACATTCTCGAGCACACGGCCAAACATGAACAGGGCAAACATATTAAAAAGAATATGAAAAAACATATCCAAACTGGGTGCATGGAGAAACATACTCGTAAAAACCTGGTACGGCGCAAACATCGGTGTGCCAACGGGCCATAAAGCTCCCTTTACAGTTATCTGGTATTGATTGTCTAATGATAACTGGGCAATCCAAACCAGCACATTAATGATGATAAGATTTTTAACGATGGGCGGAAAACGGTCGGGCCTGTTGAAACGAACATTACTCATGCTGGCAAAATTAGTTCTAATTAGTTTCCGGGTTTGTTCAAAATAACAGATTTAACGGTTCTTCAGTTTTAACTGGACTACATTCTCGATGTGATGGGTATGGGGGAACATATCTACCGGCTGTACTTTAGTCACTTCATATATTGAATCCAGTAAATTAAGATCTCTTGCCTGTGTGGCCGGGTTGCAGCTTACATACACCACAATAGGTGCGGCTATATCAAGAATTTTCTTCACCAGTTTTTCATGCATGCCTGCACGGGGCGGATCAGTGATGATAACATCGGGTTTGCCATGCACAGCGAAAAAATCGTCATTACAGATATCGATCACATCTCCGGCAATAAATTCAGCAGCAAATAAATTATTCAGTAATGCATTTTCTTTTGCATCATCAATGGCGGCAGCAATCATTTCCACACCGATTATTTTTTTTGCTTCCGGGCTCACAAATATGCCGATGCTGCCGGTACCGCAATACAAGTCGTACACAATTTCCTTTCCGGTTAGCTCAGCAAAATCTCTTGTCACTTTGTAAAGTTGTTCGGCCTGCCTGGTATTGGTTTGAAAAAAAGATTTCGGGCCTATCTTGAATTGAAAATCATCAAGCTTTTCTATTACATAACCTTTGCCATGATAAACAACAGGCTCCAGGTCATACAGACTGTCATTCCATTTTAAATTAACCGTATAAAGCAGGGTGGTAATGGCCGGGAATTGTTTCATCACATAGTCCATCAGCGATTTTATTTTTTTTTCATCATCCTCTCCTACTACAATATTTACCATGCATTGCCCCGTGGTGCAAATACGCACCTGCATAGTTCTTAAAAACCCAACATGATTGCGGATATCATAAAAAGGCCAGTCATTGGCTATGGCAAATTCTTTTACCGCCAGACGGATAGCATTGGTGGGTTCGTCCTGCAGATAACAGGTTTTAATATCAACCACTTTATCAAACAACCCTTTAGCATGAAAACCTGCCACATTTTGTACACCACTGACAGATGCATCATTAAGTTCTTCATTCAACAAAAAACGTTTATTACCAAAAGTATATTCAATCTTATTGCGGTAGTATCTTGTTTCGGCAGCGCCCAATATTGACTGAAAGGGCGGCAGCGTAACTTTGCCAATCCTTTTCAATGTTTCTTCCACCTGCCGGTGTTTGTATTGCAATTGTTTTTCATAGGGCAGCATCTGCCACTGGCAGCCACCACATACACCGAAATGAGAGCAGAAAGGCGTCACCCTGTCGGCAGAATAAGAATGAAAATGCAGTGGCACCCCCTCCGCCCAATCTTTTTTATTTTTTAGCAGCCGAACATCCACCACATCACCCGGTACCACCTTTTCAATAAATATCACCTTGCCATCCACTTTTGCCAAAGACTTTCCTTCGGCGGCATAATCTTCCACCAGCAGTTTTTCCAGGACTATGTTTTTCTTTTTTCGTTTCACGCCGCAAATATACCCCTAACCCCCGCCTGAACATCGGGCATGCCTAAAGGCCAATAACAAACACCCCGCTTTACTATTTCATTAAAGCAACGAATTCAATGTGCAAACACTCTTTAACATGATTTTTTCCTCTCCCCTTTAGAGGCTGAGGGTTTTTAAATATCTTTACCCAACTCATTGTAATGGATCAGATGTCTAACCTCAAATGGAGTAGTTAATAAATTAAGACAGATTTTTGGCGAATCCCTGCGACCAACTATTAAATAATAAATACCCGCATGAAAAGAGCTTTATTGCCGCTGAGTTTATTAATAGCTATCGCATGTTTTGGGCAAACAGGTTACGAAATCAAAGTAACCTTTAAACCCTTTAAAAAGGAGTATATCTATCTCGGCCATTATTTTGGCAAAACATATCCCATTATTGACTCAGCGCTGCTGAATGATAAAAGCGAAGCTGTTTTTAAAGGAGATAAAAAATTACAAGGGGGCATCTACCTGGTTGGATATCCCCAAAAAACCGGATTTTTTGAAATCTTAGTTGACAAACAACAACACTTTTCTGTGGTGGCCGATACGGTCACAATGAAAAATGGAATTCAGTTTATCAATTCACCCGACAATGTGCTGTTCACAAATTACCAGCAGCATATGACTGCTAAAGGAAAAGAAATTACTGCTGTACAACAGCAATTAAAAATTACCCGCAGCAAGGCTGATTCAACCCGCCTGATCGAGGAACTGGGAAAATTAGATAAGGCTGTCAACGAATACCGGGGAGAGCTTATCAAAAAAAATCCTGACAACATACTCGCTGCCTTATTATCCACGATGAAGGAACCGGAGCTTACGGGCCGGTTAAAAGAACCTAAAACAAAAACGGATTCAGTTGATGCGTATAATTTTTATAAAGGCCATTATTGGGATGGAGTAAATTTTTGGGATGGACGTTTAGCCTACACAACTTTCTTTGATGATAAAATAGATAAATTCTTTGCCCAATTAGTAGCGCCGCACCCCGATTCCATTATTAAAGAAATAGACTGGATGCTGGGGCCTGCCGTTATCAATGAAGAAATGACAAGGTTCCTGCTGATAAAATTTGTGAACAGGTACCTGGTTCAGAAATACATGTGGGAAGATGCTATTTTTGTTCACCTGTTTGAAAAATATTTTTCTCAGAAAGAATATTCCTGGCTGAATGCGCAGGGCCGCAAAACGATTACTGACAGGGCATATAGTTTAATGTCCAATATTATGGGAACCCCGGCTTCCGATATAGAACTTCCGGATAGTTCCGGGCAAATCAAACCGCTGTATAGCAATACGGCAGCATATACTATTGTAGCTTTTTGGGATGCCACTTGCAGCCATTGCAAAGAAGTGTTGCCAAAATTGGATTCTTTTTACCGGGCCAAATGGAAAGCATCCGGTTTAAAAATATATACCGTGTCCAAAGAAACAGATGGCACTAAAAAAGACTGGTTGAATTTTATCAATCAACAGCATTTGAATGACTGGACTAATGTCTGGTATTCAAAAGCAGATGATAAGGCCCGCACTGATGCGGGTATACCCGGCTACTCCCAGCTGTATGATGTAATGACATTCCCTACATTATATTTGCTGGATAAAGACAAACGTATTATAGCAAAAAAACTGACTTACCAGCAGATTGATGAAGTGTTGCAGCTAAAAATGAAAGGTCAGTAGGTATGGTCCAATATGGAGGATATTATTCGGGGTTTCGTTGACCTGTTTTTTTTAATATAAATAGATAATTATAAAGTTCCTTTTAAAGAAATAAAGAAAATGAATAAGAAGTTTTTTATCTGCCTCGTCGCTTTCTTCGTCATAATAACAGCATCAGCACAAACCCTGTTTACTTACGGAAAGTATACGGTGGATGCCAAAGAATTTTTGAAGGCCTATAATAAAAATA
Source organism: Chitinophagaceae bacterium (assembly GCA_046596865.1). Taxonomy (GTDB): domain Bacteria; phylum Bacteroidota; class Bacteroidia; order Chitinophagales; family Chitinophagaceae; genus JJ008. Next base: position 988 of record JBKJLR010000148.1, on the reverse strand, counting down.
ATGCCCTGCCTGTAGTAAACAAGGCAAAAGCCATCAGCGAATATCTTGATCTCTATATCAATTCAAGATTAAAAATAAGAGAGGCTTATGACAGAAGGTACGATACACTATCCCAGATAAAAATGGAAGTGGAAAATTTGCGGACACAGATTTCAGAAGCGTATATGAATGACCCCGGGTTAACCACCAGGCTGCAAAATGAGGCCTTTGATCGCAGTCAGAAAGACATAAGGGCAGGCCATATTTTTATTTCCACCAGGAATGCCAGTGGCGACTATGATACAACAACCGCACGACTGAAAAAAGATGAAGTTCTGCAACGCCTGCAAAAAGGAGAAGATTTTTTACAGGTAGCCCAACAGCTTTCTGACGACCCTGCTGCTAAAACCACCAAAGGAGAGTTAGGCTATGTTACCGTCTTTACCCTTCCCTATCCATTTGAAAATGCTATTTATTCTACCCAGGTTGGAAAATATTCGACGGTGATATTATCTAAGATAGGATATCATGTTTTCAAGAATCTCGGGGAAAGAAAAGCGGTTGGTAAAATAAAAGCACAGCAGATCTTATTAGCCATTCCTCCCGGTGCAGATGAAGCAGCAAAGAAAAGACTGGCTACGCTTGCAGATTCGTTGTACAAACGTATTATGGCGGGAGACAATTTCAACAGGCTGGCTGGTGCTTTTAGTAATGATTACATCTCCGCGGCTAATGGTGGCACTATGCCTGATATCAGTGTGGGTCAGTATGACGCTGCGTTTGAAAATATTCTATGGTCCTTACCAAAAGACGGTGCCGTAAGCAAACCTTTTCTTACTTCACATGGATGGCATATTATAAAAAGAAATTCTTTAAAACCTGTCGTGTCCGATAGAAATAATAAAACTAACCAGCAGGAATTACAAACGAAAATAATGGCGGATGCCCGTTGGAAATCTTCCCGTGACTTTATTTATAACAAAGTGATTCAACAAGCAGGTCTTAAAAA
>JBKJLR010000057.1:0-4395 GCA_046596865.1 Chitinophagaceae bacterium | reverse complement strand
TAAGGTGATAGGATGTCTTGAGCCTATCGGCAACTCATCACCGGGTAAACTCAAGTCTATGTTACTGGCTGTTGACTGTTGACCGTGGACTGTTGATTCTCTCAACGATTCATATTTGCTTTCTGTAAAAACTTTGAACTCATTCAGCAATAGCCCTGCTTCTTTCTTTTGCTCTGCCGCTACATTTTTCATTTCGCCCATCATGGCTTTTACAATGCCCTTGGTGCCAAGGTATTTAATACGAAATTCTTCAATGGCTGGCGCATCTGCGGCATTATAATTTTCAATTTCTTTTTTGTAGTTGTTGATCTGCACTAACAATTGTTCCATGCGGCAAAGATAAACCCTGCTGACCATACTATTTTTTGCCTCTCAGGCCGGGGTAATGATACTTATTAATGGCAGACCATCGCCATTAAATAAGGTTGGTATTTATTTGGGAAAACAGGCAAATTTGGAAAAGAGAATAACTGCTATGATCAGGAGAATTTTCTGCATTTGCTGAATAGTTGATCGCCACTTTTTGTTGGCCACTGTATAGGCGTAAAAACTTTTTACAATCCGCTTCCAAACTTTAACTTGCACCTATGTCAGATCATCTCAATATTGCCGACTTCCTTTCCCCGGTAAATCTTCATAAAATCTCTCATGATGAGGGCTATAAAGAGGGACAATTGGGAAAAGCCATAGCTGTTTACAATGAAGAGTTTCCGGATCTCGATGAAGCACAGATAGTGATGGTAGGCTGCGGAGAGCAAAGAGGTAGTGGATTGATCCATGGGCATAGCGAAGCACCAGATATTATCCGCCGGCATTTTTATTCTTTGTATTACTGGCACCAGGATATTAAGATTGCCGATGTGGGAAATATCAAAGCCGGTTCCTTATACACAGATTCTTACGCCGCATTAAAAACGGTGGTGCAGGAATTGATGAATGATGGTAAAACTGTTATTATTCTTGGTGGATCACATGATTTAACCTTATCGCAATACAATGCGTATGCAGAGAATAAAAAAACTATTGAAGCCAGTTGTGTGGATGCTTTGATTGATCTGAATTTAGAATCGCCTTTCCGTCATGAAAATTTCCTGATGGAAATGCTGACCGGGGAGCCAAATTTTATCCGTCATTATAATCATATTGCTTTCCAGAGTTATTATGTGCACCCACGAATGCTCGAAACAATGGACAAACTTCGTTTTGATTGTTATCGTGTCGGCAGTGTGAAAGAAAACATTGAGGAGATGGAACCGGTGATCCGCAACAGTAACTTGTTTAGTTTTGATATAACAGCGATAGCCCATGCCAATGCACCGGCCAACACACTTTCCCCCAACGGACTGAATGGTGAAGAAGCCTGTGTACTTATGCAATATGCCGGAATGAGCCCCAATATAAACACAATCGGTATTTATGGGTATGACGCACAGCATGATAAAGAGGAATTAACGGCCAAACAAATCGGTCAGATGCTTTGGTATGTGCTGGATGGCCGCAGCCGTGGCCGCAGAGAAGTGACATTAGATGAGAGAGATTCTTTCAATGAGTATCACACCGCTTTTGCTGAAGTGGAAACAACTTTTCTGCATAGCAAAAAAACGGGCAGATGGTGGATGCAATTGCCCGATAAGAAATTTATTGCCTGTAGTTATAAAGATTATTTACTGGCAAGCAGCAATGAAATACCGGAGCGATGGTTGCGGGCACAGGAGAGAGGGTAGGGATAAGTCGTTAGTCTGGAGTCGTGAGTCTGTGTCATGCTGAGCTTGTCGAAGCATGATTTACGAATTTTTCAACTCTAATTTTTCAACTTTTAATGTTCAATAAAGGCGACATCATCAAAACAGGTATCTGCTCTTACGGTATGAGTGGAAAATTATTTCATGCCCCTTTTATTAATGCACATCCCGGGTTTGAATTATCAGCGATTGTCGAAAGGCATAAAAATGATTCAAGAGAAAGATATCCCGCCGCAAAGCTGTTTCGTTCAGTAGAAGAACTATACGCTGACAAAGAATTGCAGTTGATAGTAGTGAACTCTCCCACACATTTACATTACGAACAGGGCAAAATGGTATTGCAATCGGGCAAGCACCTGGTAATAGAAAAACCATTTACCGTAACGGTAAAAGAAGCCGAAGAACTAACAGCAATCGCTTCAACAAATGATTTATTTCTCAGTGTATATCAAAACCGTCGCTATGATGGTGATTACCGGGCGGTAAAAGATGTATTGGAAAAAGGTTTATTAGGAGAACTAAGAGAAGTTGAGATTCGTTATGACAGGTACCGGCCAACGTTTGGAGGAAAGCTGCATAAAGAAGGAAACATGCCGGGTGCTGGTATTCTCTATGACCTTTCTCCTCACTTGGTTGACCAGGCGATACAATTATTTGGTTTTCCAAAGGCTTTATTTGCGGACCTTATCAAAATGCGGGATGATGTAGGCGTGCCGGACTATTTTGAATTACTTTTTTATTATGACAGGTTAAGGGTGAGATTAAAAGCTAGTTGCATTGCCATGGAATCAACGTATGCGTATACACTGCATGGCATGAAGGGGAGTTTTCTGCAACAGCGTTCCGACATGCAGGAACAGCTATTACTGGAGGGAGTGAAACCAACATTGGGAAATTGGTGCCCCGGGCCTTCCTCACCCGATGGGTTGCTGCATACCGAAATAAATGGTGAAGTGGTACGAAAAGAAACAACTTCTTCACCCGGCAACTACATGGGGTATTATGATGATATCTATAAAGCTTTAACAGGGCAAGGCCCCAATCCTGTGCCTGCTGAAGATGCAATAAAGAATATGCGGATTATTGAAGCGGCATTGGAGAGTGTGAAAGAAGGAAAGGTTATACAGTTCAATTAAAAATTAGTAATTAATAATTAAGAATTATGGGAAAGTCTTTTCAGCTATCAGGGTTGCAATTATTTATTATTAATAGTTCATTATTAATTATTTCTTCCTGTTCTGTCAGCAAACAAATTGCCAAATCTGCCAAAGAAGATGTGCTGGATACAAAAGCCTTACAAACCGCCCATGTCGGCATCAGCATTTTTGATCCGGCCACCAATAAATATTTATACAATTACCAGGGCGATAAATATTTTGTTCCGGCGAGTAATATCAAACTACCGACCTGCTATGCAGCGATGAAGTATTTGGGAGATAGTTTGGTGGGGTTGAGGTATGGGTTTTCAGAAGAAAAGGATACTAATTATACCGTTCTGGCTATTCAACCGACAGGTGACCCGACATTATTACATCCTGATTTTATTAAACAACCTGTTTGGAAATTTCTTACACAAAATGCAAATAGATTTCAGGATAGAATTGCTCTATTGGATACAATTTGGAAAGATGAAAGATGGGGAAGTGGTTGGTCATGGAATGACTATAATGCTGCCTATATGGCTGAAAGAAGTGTGATACCAATCTACGGGAATGTAATTGATATTAAATTAAACGATCCGAATCAGAGAGGGATAAGAGATACTGAATATTTACAAGGAAATAAAATAGTAATGTTCAGAACACAGAACACTCTTTTTGATTCCATGGTTAATTCGAATACATATTTACTTTCGAAAGATGCTTTATTAGCAAATCAACCTGGCCTACAAATTAGTAGACAAGTTGCAGAAAATGCTTTTTGGCTGGATGAGTCAAGCAGTAGATTTACAAATACTTCGATACCATTTGTAACAGTTAATCCTCAGGGCTTATGGAAATCCAGCCATTCTATGACTTTGGAAATTATTTCTAATGGCTTAAAATATCGATTTGGTTTACTACGACCACGGATTGGTGACACTACATATGCCTACAATGGGCCGGATAGCAGAACTACATCAGTCACAATAAAAAAATGGTATAATATCCACTCCCAACCCACCGATTCCCTCCTCAAACCTATGATGCACCGCAGCGATAATTTTTTTGCGGAGCAGTCTTTATTAATGGTAAGCAATGAAAGATTGGGTGTAATGAATGACGAAAAAATTATTGATACATTATTAAAAACAGATTTCAAAGATCTGCCCCAAAAGCCAAGATGGGTGGATGGTTCCGGTCTTAGCCGGTATAATTTATTTACGCCACAGGATTTTGTCGCCATTCTCAATAAAATGAAAAATGAATTTGGTATGGAACGTATCAAAGTCATTCTGCCTACCGGTGGCGAAGGAACTATCAGCAGTTATTACAAAGCCGACAGCGGCTATATTTATGGTAAAACAGGAACACTTTCAGGTGTGGTAGCTTTCAGCGGTTTTTTATATACTAAAAAAGGAAAGCTGCTTATTTTTTCTACGCTGGTTAATAATCACCAGGCTTCTGCTACGGAAGTGAGAAGGACGATGGAGAAATTTTTGCAGGGAATAAGG
>JBKJLR010000394.1:0-7298 GCA_046596865.1 Chitinophagaceae bacterium | reverse complement strand
CCGTCATATATCTTTCCTGCAGTCTCTTTATCGCCTTTGAAACGCACTACCGAGAATTCTGTTTCTGCAGCACCGGGGTTGATGGAGGTTACTTTAATATTGTGCCGCAATAGATCTATCCGCATGGCCTGGCTGATGGCATCCACGGCAAATTTTGTGGCGCAATACACATTTCCTTTTTCGTACACCTCCTTTCCAGCTACTGATCCCATGTTGATAATGTGTCCTGCTGCACCTGTGGAAGCATGACGCTGAGCCATTATTTTAGAAACGGCTTTGCCTACATATAGAAAACCTTTTACATTAGTATCAATCATGGTATTCCAGTCGCTGATGTCTGCTTCTTCAAAATAATCTCTGCCCAGTGCCAATCCTGCATTATTAATTAATACATCAATAGCTTGCCATTCAACCGGAATATTTTCAATGGACTCAAAAACAGCTTTTTCATTTTGCACATCAAACGGTAATTGCAGTACTGCTACATTATATTTTTTTTCTATTGCATCAGCAAGTGCCAGAAGACGGTCTGTTCTTCTTCCGTTAAGGATACAATCATAACCGTTGGCAGCAAATTTAAAAGCACAGGCTTCGCCAAAGCCAGCTGTGGCACCGGTAATGAAAACTATTTTAGACATAATGGTGAATGGTCAATGGTGAATAGTCAATGTTTAGCTTCCGATTGTATCAATTTTGTAAATAATTTGAAATGGCTAATCATAGTTTTTCTGGTGATAAAGAGTTAAAAACACAGCCTTCGTTTGAGTGGATTAAAATACAGACATCAGTTTAACGACTTTTTGACTATTGACCATTGACTATCTGATCAGCGCCACCGTTCCCTTCAAAAAAATTGGTGCACCAGTATAATCAATAGCACTTACCATCCAAACATACACACCGCTATCCTGGGGACGGCCACCAATGCGGCCATCCCAACCTGCCTTGTTGGTCGTAGTGGTAAACACTAATTGCCCCCAGCGATTATAAATACTGAAGTATTTTATTTGTTGTATGCCAACAGCTATTGGCCCAATGATATCATTGAGGCCATCGTTATTGGGAGTAAAGGCTGTTGGAACAAATATGTAAGGGTTGGTCTTGAAAACTCTTACGGTAACAAAAGCAGAATCGGCGCAACCGGCGATATCTGTAACTATTAATTTGTATTTCACACTGTCTATCGAAGAATTATATACTCCGATTGGATTGAAAATGGTGGTACTGGATAAACCTGTAGCAGGGCTCCAAACATAATTGATACCACCCGTCCCGTTAAATTGTAATGGCTGCCTTACTACTACCGTTGTATCACGACCGGCAAAGGCTCTTACTCTTGGTAGAACAGTGATAACAACTGTGTCCCTCCCCGGTTTTGGACAACCGGCATTGTCGAACACCGTCAGCACATAAGCAGTTGTTCTTGGCGGTGAAGAAACAGGATTTAATATAGTCGGATCATCTAAATAAGCTACCGGTGACCAGGTGAAGGAATTACCATCGTGTGAACCATTTAACTGGGCGGAAGCATTGAAACAAATTGTTTGCGGTCCACCGGCATCTGCTATAGGGTAGGGTACAGTAGTAACAACCACATCATCAGTAGTAAAACAACTTCCGATTGTTGCCCTTATCTGGTAGGTAGTACTTGCAGCGGTAGGCGTAGCAATCGGGTTTAATATGTTTGGATTGTTTAAAGTAGCGGCAGGTGTCCATTGAAAAGCCAGGGCATTGGTGTTGGCATTTAATTGCACAGCATCAGTAAGGCAAATTGTAGTATCTGCGATTGCGGTCAGCGAAACACCGGCAACTACTCTTACATGAACAGAGTCTTTATTAAAACAACCATTATCATTTAATTGTACTACATACCAGGTATCTGTCGTTGGATTTACGATGGGAGTGGCAGTGTTCGCATTGATAATATTTGTCAATGGAGTCCAGCTGAATGAACCTGTGCCGCTTGCCATTAAGGTAACAGCATCGGGAACGCAAATCAATGTATCGGCAAATGCGGTTGTTAATAATGGTTTATCAAGTACAGTAAGATCGAATGTTTTTACATCTGAGCACCCTTTGCTGTTGGTGACAGTAAGTGTAACTGTTTTAACTCCAGGTGTAGAATAGGTCCACTGAGGGTTTTGCAAATGCGAAGTATCGGCCTGTGTGGTTAGGTCACCAAAGTTCCAACTCCAGGTGTCTACCACACCGTAACTGGTACGGGTAGTATCAGTAAACTGGAAGGGATTGGTAAAACAACCGCCTGTAACAGTAAAGCCAGGGAAGAAACCGGGAAATACATTGACCTGGAATGCGGCGCTGTCAACACATAATCCAGCCAGGGAAACTCTTAGTTTTACTGTGTAAGTGCCTGCAAGTGTATAGGTATGTATTGGATTAGCTAATAAAGAAGTGTCTCCAGTTCCGCTGGAAGGTTCACCAAAAGTCCAGAAGAAGTCTGTCCCAGGAGGATTGGAAGCATCGTTTTGAAAACTGACGGTAAATCCATCACAGGTTGTCGGTTTTGGATTAAGTAAAGCTTCTAATGGTTCACAATCTTTTACCTGGATATGAAGTTCCTTCCTGGTTATTCCGAACAGCACCCCATTTCTGTATTCACTCACACAAACACAAACTACATATTCTCCAGTTAACCCGGGTGCCGCACCACTGATCAGTCCGGTAACTGGATTTATAGTAACACCGGAACCCATCGGCTGTCCACCACTAAAGGGTGATTGATACGGGACAGAAGCATAAGGAGGAGGCGATGCAGTGGCAGGAGTAGCATTACTCATACTTCCACCAATCAGTGCATCGCAAAATGCATAAGATAGTGAGTCTCCATTAATATCTGATGCCTGGAAAGAATAACTAAACGAACTGCCCCCACAAACTACTACTGTATCATTGACCAAAAAGCGGGGACTGCTATTTGTCTCTGCGTTTGTTGCTACTGCAGTTCCGGGAATTGTAATAACGAAAGTATTTCCATGATCATTACTGGGGGTAGTCAGATTTTGAATTCCATTTATTCTGCAGCATCGCTGGTAAGCGAATGTGTAGCCTCCGGCTGTTCGGGGTAATTCTATTGAAGGAAGATCATAAACGACTATTTTATAATAACAACCTCTTTGATCCCCGGAAATGCAGGGCTCATCAAATAATTTACCTAGGTCATATTCGTTTGTTTTAGAAACACTAACATCCTGTAGAAAAACACCGCTACCATTAAAAATTGTAAAATTGATAGGGTTTGAGACTTGTGCTGGTGTAGCACCACAAAGCATATAAACAGTAAGAGTAACTCTGTACCTGATATTATTAACAGGGTTAGAAATACCGGGGCCTAAATATTGGTAAGAAAAAAAACCTCCCTTAATATGATTAGCATAGGAGGGGGCAGATAAAAGAAAGAAAGTGATTATAGCTAGTAAAAAACGTTTCATTGATCGGATTGGTCGAATGTGTTTTTATATTTCCAGCAAAAATTTCTCCAGCACCCGGTTTGTTTTATCCACCTCTTCCAGCATACCCATATGGCCGGAGTGATGAAGAATGTGAATGTACGATTTTTCAGGAAGATGGCATTGCTTCAGGCTGTCTTCTACAGGAACGGCAACATCGTATTTCCCCATGATAAAAAGCACTGGTACAGTTGCTTTACGCAATATATCTGTTCTGTCAGGTCGCTGCATTATACTTTCGTAATAAGAAACGGGAGCAGTGGGTAAAAAGTTGTCCAGCGTAGCTATCTGTTCATTAATTAATTCATGTTTTTGATGTTTTGTCAGTGGAGAGAACAGGTTTGGCGTAGCCGTTTTCAAAAATTCAAATGCTCCATGCTGCTGAATGAATTCAATACCCTTGCGGCGGGTGGCCTTCTTTTCTTCACTGTCGGCAAAAGAAGAAGAATGAAAAAGGCCAAAGGCAGATACATATTCAGGATATTTCTCTGCAAATGCTAAAGTAATATAGCCGCCCATGCTGTGACCGATAACCGGGCAACTCTCAATATTTTCTTCATAAAAGATGGAGTAAATTACTTCTGCCATTCCTTCCATACTCATATCATCAATCATTTCAGATTGGCCGCTGCCGGGCAGGTCAGGGATGATAAGCTGAAATTTATTTCTTAAAAATTCAACCTGGTTGTTCCATACTCCGGCTTCTTCACCAAAACCATGAATAAGAATGACGGGCTTACCCGTACCGGTGATACGGTAGAAGATTTTCTTGTTTTGATATAGGAATTGTTTGTTCATTTTTTATTAGCCACAGAGGTGCTGAAACACAGAGGTTTTTATCAGAGATATATTATTTGGTGCCTTCACAGATAAATACAGAAATTTTTCAGTATTTCTGTGTCTCAGTGGCAATGGCATTTAATAAACGACTCTTTTTATCTCTAATTTCATTTTCCCAAAATTCAGAATCAGCCCGACTTTGCATCCGGAACATTTAAGATAATTGATTGCCTGTGCATAATCTTCTTCTGCAATACCACCTTCTTTAGCTTTCACTTCAACAATCACTTTTTCAAACACGACAAAATCTGCATAAAATTTATGTGGAAGTATTGTTTCCTTATAATGAATTGGATATTCTTTTTCACGTTCAAAAAAAATTTCATCCGTTTTGAATTCATATTCAAAAGCATCTTTGTAAACAATTTCAAGAAAGCCCGGACCAAGATTCTTATGAATAGCAATGGCTGTCCTGATAATAATATCCGTTTCGTCTTGTAACGGGTAGTCGGTTTTATCAAAAATTTTCTTTTCTACAATGTATGATTTTTTCAGTGTTTCTGTGCTTCAGTGGCAATCATTGTTATAATGCAGGGAATTTCTTTTTAAAAAATTTACTCAGAATCTTCAATGTGATATTCCACCCAAGCAATAAAATGCTTAGCGCCACCATTATTTTAGATAAAATATCACCATACTTTACAAAAAATGTTTTCCTGTTGCCCGGATTGATGGATTGTTTGATCGCTGCAGCAGTATTATAAGGTTGTGGATCAATAACCCTTCCGTAAGGATCAATAAAACAACTGATACCGGTATTGGCACTACGCACCACCCATGTTCTTGTTTCAATAGCCCGGAGTCTTGCATAATTCATATGTTGTTTGTGACCGGGTGTTTTTTTCCACCAGCCATCATTGGTGATGATGCAGATCAGATTGGCACCATTACGAACATATTTACTCATAAATTCCCCATAGATGCTTTCGTAGCAAATAGAAGGAGCAATGTTAAAACCACTTTTTGCATGCAACACCGTTCTTTCTGTTTGACGGGCATAGCCGGCGGTAGTACCCCCAAACTTTTCAAACCATTTGTCTATAAATTTTAAGAACCACGGTAGCGTTTCCACTCCCGGTACCAGCATAGACTTATGATAAAATGATTGGGCGCCTGAACTATCAAGTACTACCGAACCATTGTAGGATTCATAATGCTGCCCGTTGAATTCTTCTGAATATTTTGTTTTGGCATTGAACATTCTGAAGCTTTCTATGCCTGTAAACAAGGAAGCATCGGGATAACGTTTGAGAAAACTCCATAAAGGGTCCAGGAAATGATATTCTTTCAGTGACGCTTCGTCCATTCTTGAAGCGGTATATAAAGCTGTTTCGGGCCAAACGATAAGAACTGTATTGCTATCCGTTTTCTGTTCACTGATGGTAATTAATTTTTGTAATTGTCCTTCAAAAGAACCGGCCACTTCGGAAATTTTTTCATAGGGATCAATGTTGGGTTGTACGATAACAATGTTTGAATATGTTCCGGGCACTTTCTTATGAATGCTGCTAAACATTGAAAAAGCAATAGGTAAAATCAATAGCAGTATGCCGGTCAGTAAACTTTTGTAAGTTTTTGAACTTTTCTTGTTGAAATTATTTTTGATATGCAGGAACAGAAAAATATTTATCAGTAAAATCCATAAAGTTCCACCACTTGTTCCTGAGTATTCATACCACTGCACCCATTCAGGATGTGTGGCAAAAGCATTTCCCAAGGTTAGCCACGGCCAACTAAGTCCCCAATCCTGTAAATGGACATATTCAAAACACATCCAGAATGCAATCAACGCCACATATCCAATTCTTTCACCCAACCATTTTTTTGCAATCTTAAATCCGAGCCACGGAAGACACATTATTAAACTGTTGGCGAGAAATGCACCAACTGCTCCGGGTGGGGATGCATTCCATATCCACCAAGTAGTAGCTATATTCCACACTAACATGGTAATGTAAGTAAAAGCAAAGAATTTTTTTCGGCTTTTAATGTTTGATTCCAGCCAAAGCAACGGCACCAAGGCAACAAAAATCAGAAAGGTGAGTGATGAGACTGGCCATGCAACCCACAACAGCAATCCGCCACCAAGAGATATGTAAAAATGGGTGAAACGTTTCAAGCAAATTGATTTTTGTAAAAATAAAGGTTGTTGTTCATGTCAGCAACTCCCTGATTGCTAAATCAATAAAAGCTTATTTTTATTTCTAACCCGATTGAATCAATTTACACTTGCTGGTTACTTATTTTTCGGGAACTAATTTTCTTTTCATGACAGAAGACCAAAAAAAGATACAACAACTGGAGCAGGAGTTAGATCAGCTCTCCTTCCAGATTAATTTGTACCGGGAGCAGATAACAATTCTGAAGGAAAGCACAAAGCAATCACTAATTTTTACAAAAACTCAAATAGAAGAAGACATACCCATTAAGAAAAAAGACTGGCAAAATTCTCCGGGTAAAGCAGGGTTACCGGTCAGCCTCGAAAATTTTATCGGGTTAAGACTGCTTCATCTGGCCGGCATCGTGGTGCTGGTGATAGGGATCTCAATAGGCGTAAAATATGCGGTGGATAAAGAACTGATTTCACCTGCTGCGAGAATAGGACTAGCCTATACTGCCGGTATTATACTTTATATTTTATCCGTGCGGCTAAAGAAAAAGTTTGAGCTTTTCAGTGCTATTCTGTTTAGTGGTTCAATGAGCTCTTTGTATTTTACTACTTATGCTGCTTTTGTGTACTATAATCTATTCCCCTTTGGAGCTGCATTTGGTGTTATGGCTATCATTACTGTTTTTACCGCATACAATGCAATCAGGTATGATAAGCAGGAGATAGCTATTCTTGGAATGACCGGTGCTTATAGTATTCCGTTTTTAATAAGCTCTAATAACGACAGGGCTGATTTGTTTTTTGCTTATATCATTTTAATTAATTGCGGCATCGTTTTTCTTTCTTATAAAAAAGTATGGAAAGGCATGGTAAGGCTGGCG
>JBKJLR010000248.1:0-13758 GCA_046596865.1 Chitinophagaceae bacterium | reverse complement strand
CACTTTATCCAGCGATGTTTTTACTGATGGAGTGAAAGCGATAATTAATTTTTGTTTGGTCTTCTCTTTAAAATAATTGGTTGCTGCATCTTTACTTCCTTTAATAATATTCAATGCATCCGTCAGTGTCATTTCTTTAATGGCTGCTATAAAAATGGGTTTTGCAAATGCCACAGCATCTTCAGCACCCCGGTTGATCGAAAGAATTGCTTTATCTGCCTGTGCTCCCATTCCGATATTCCGCAATGTTTTTTCTGCCTTTAGAGCATCAGGCGGCAACAGCATTTTATACAACTCACTGCCAAAAAAACCATCTGTTTTATTAAGATTTAGTACAGCCGTTGAAACTCCCTGTAACAACGCTTCCTTGATTCCTTGCCCCGCTTCATTCTCTGTAATACCCGATACTAATTTTTTGCCGGATAGAATATTGGGAAAAGAAATTTGGGAAAAAGATGGATTGGATAGAACGCAAGTGAAAAAAGCAATTGCGAAAAAGTTTTCATACATCTATTAAATAAATTTAATCAGCGGCAAAATAAAGCGATAGCAGTGCTAAATAAAAGCTGTTATAAGAATTGACGTTATTTTAAACTTTTGGTTGCGCTGATCTATCTTATACCACCGCCAAAAACCTTACGGAGCAAATCCGTTGTACGGGCAGCAAAATTTTGCCGGATATTTAACTCTTCTTTTGCTACCAGGTCAAAAAGGGCATCTGTCGCCCTGCCTGTAACAAAGTTTGGCAGGTCGGGGTTTATTTTCTTAAACGTAGTCGGAAAGTTATTATACGTAGTCACTACATCAGCGTAATATCTCGTTGCATTAAGCTTATCCAGGGAGTTTTTAATTACAGGCAAAAAGGCTGCAATTAATTTATCAGTAGTCTTTACCCTGAAAAAATGGGTAGCACTGGTATCACCATTCCTCACTAATCCAATAGCATCACTGATGGTTATACTTTTTATAGCATCCACAAATATGGGTTTGGCAAAAGCTGCTGCATCTTCGGCGGCCCTGTTTATTTGAAGCACTGCTTTATCAATCATTTTTCCCATCCCCAGATCCCGCAGGGTATTTTCAATTTTCCTTGCATCAGGCGGCATTAATATCTTGTAGAAAGCATCTTTAAAAAATCCATCTTCCCTGTTCAGTTGCAGTACGGCCTTAACAAGGCCCTGACCCAATGCTTCTTTGATACCTGCACCGGCTTCAGCCTCACTTACGCCACCAATGCCGGTTGGTATTCTTGATAATACATCACAGCTGCTTAAAGCAAATGATAGAACAATAACTGATAAAAATTTTTTCATATGATCTTTTGGCAAATAAATATCTAAAACCGGGCCAATGCCATTTACCCTACCCTCGTAAAACTCTCAGGCTTTCTTTACGGTGATGGATCTTATCCCGGATAATGCGGAAAAACCGGGCCCTTTCTTTTTCGCTTACTTCACTGATGAGGGTAGACCGTTTCATCAGGTTTTGCAAGTATTGATGAAAATGATCACAATAACTTACATCACGGGTTATCAGGTAATTAGCACCTGAATGAGGTACGTAGGCAATTTTAGACCCATCCATTATTCCAAGCATTTGATTGTCTCCCAGTACTACCTCATTAAAGTACATGCGGTATTTACTCAGCGGTTTTTTTTCGGGGTCTCCGTATTTGAATTTATACCCCAGTTCCGCCTGCTTCTCCAGGTGGTCCATTGTTTTTTCAATAGCTTCATATACACTTAAAATATCCTCATCTGATTCAAACATTCCACTATCCTTGTAATAATCAATCTGCCGTAGTGTTCCATTCAGGCTTTCAATATTCCATATTTCCACGCTATCAATATGATCATATATATCCAGAATTTTTTGACCTATGATAAATAATTCTTCCGGGTAATTTTTGAAATTTATTTTTTTATTTCTGAATTCCGGAAAAAATAGAAGGGTACCCATCCAGAAATAATACTTAAACGCAGCAAATTCACGAAAATAAAAATGCTGGAAAAAGGGAGAATCCTTGCACAGATAGTAATACTCTTTTTCTTTAAAATTGCCGATATAAGCCAGGTTGTTCATCACTCCTTTCAAGTAGGCATCGAAACGAAAAGTTTTATTATCCAAAAAATTCCCTTCAAACAGGAACCCACCGGTTTGTACATTCATCAGTTTATCAAGTGATATCTTATAATGCCTGCAAAGTGTATGCAGTTCATCCAATGACACTGTTTTCTCGCCGCGGATTCTCCGATATGCACTATCCACACTTATATCAAGCAGCTTGGCTACTTCATCAGCCAATAGCATGTTTTCACCAGCCCGGCTCTTAATAGCATTAAAAATCTGTTGTTGTAGTTCACCGCTTGTCATAATAAACTTTGTTTACGATCCTGTATTTTGGCTAGTAATATATTAAAGAAAATATTTCGTTGCTTTTCTCCTGAATTGCTGATAAGTGTACTGCGCCGGATCAGGGCCTGCAAATCGTTAAAGGTGTCATTACAAAATTTTTCATCCCTTGTTACCATGTAATTCATTACATCATAATTCAGAAAAACTGTTTTAATGTTGTCCGCAATTCCCATTATGGTATTATCACCCAGGGTGACCCTGTTGTAAAGGAATTTAAAATTGTTTTTTTTATATTCCAGGTTTTCGTCGGGCAGGTATTTACAACCATTCTCCGCCTGGCTTTTTAAATGGATGATTATTGCTTCAACGGCCTCATAGATTTTCAACACATCTTTCTTATCAGCAAAATATCCGGCTTCTTTATACGACTCTACCTGGAAAATAATACTGTTTATACATTCGGTATTCCATATTTCTGTAGAAGGAATACTGTTATAAGTTTGAATAAGATCAGTCCCCAGTTTTTTTATTTCAGGAGTGAGACAATCCATTGTAAAATTCCTGTCTTCAAAATCAGGATGCCGTAGTATGGATTTCATCCAAAAAAAATAATGAAACGCAAACAACGGCTCATTAGAAAAATTATGAAAAAAAGGAAGGTCTTTGGAAAGATAAATAATCTCTTTTTTCACAAATCCGTTCAACTGGTGTAATTGCCCGAGTATGGAACTAAGGTATTTTTCAAAACTGAAATTTTTATAATGAAGCCTTTCAGTCTGAAAAAGTGTAAATCCGCTTCTTATACCCAATAACTGATCGAGTGACAAATGAAAATGGTCGCAAAGCAGTTTAGCTTCTTCCAGTACCAGTGGTGTTTCGCCGCGGATGCGGCGATAAGCACTATCGCTGCTTACATTCAGAATCTCCGATATAGCATCCACCATGGAGGTATCCTGCGGCAACAGCTCCTTAATCCGCTGAAACAGATAATCCTGTGAATCGGTGGTGGTCATTAGTTGGTTGTTATAATCGGGCTGGAAAAGATTTTTGCAAAATCTGCAACTTCTTTTCCAGAGACGATAAGTTACTTGATTTTTTGCAAACAGCCAATCCCAGCTATAAGGCAATTAGTAATAACTGCAAATCAGGGATGGGTAAAGGCAAAATTCAGTTTCTACATGGTTTATTCTCAATATAAATTGATAAGTATTAAGGAGAACCCGGAAAATCCAGTAATAGAGTACGGCGCAAATGCTGAAAAGCGATAAGAGTAAGCAATTATTCAAAAAACCTAAGATTATGAAAAAGTTATTTGTTCTCACAGTGCTCTCTGCCACTTTTTATTTTACCAGCAATGCGCAAAATACCAGGTTTGGTTTTACAGCCGGCGCCACATTTGCCAACTATCATTCCAAAGTAGATGGTGAAAGTGAAACCGCCGACTCAAAAACAGGGCTAACAGTTGGGGTGTTAGTGGATGTTCCTGTAAATAAACATTTCAGTTTTCAACCGGCAGTAAATTTTGTTCAGAAAGGAACTAAAGATGAACAGGGCGGCGATAAAGTTTCTATTAGGGTCAACTGTATTGAAGTGCCGATGAATTTTCTATACAATACGGCAGGCAATACCGGTAATTTTTTTATTGGAGCAGGACCGTCTCTTGCTTTTGCTCTTTCAGGAAAAATGAAATTTGACGATGGCACCAATTCTATCTCAGAAGATGTAAAGTTTGGAAGCGGCGATGAGGATCTTATGAAAGGATTTGACCTGGGGGCTAATTTTTTGGCTGGCTATGCTTTTTCCAACGGTATATTTTTATCCGCTAACTATAATATGGGTCTTAGCAATCTTAATCCTGATGCTTCAGACGATGCTACATTGAAAAGCAGCTATTTCGGAATAAAGCTGGGGTATATGCTGAAGGGAAAAGGGAAAAAATAAATGTTCGGCGAGCCTCCCTCCTCTATTTATTTTATTTTATTTCTACTAATGTTTATTAAAACCTGCTGTTATGAAAAAAAAATTATTTCCATACGTTTTTTGCGTGGTCATTTTATTAGCTGGCTTGTTTAATGGTTGTAAAAAAGATTCCTCAATCAACCCTCCTCCTACTGACATAGGTACCACAACATCATTTACACAAGAATTTGACAGTGTTTATAAACTTGCGACAAAAGGATGGGTAATAAAGGATAATTCTCCTACGGGTAGTTCTGGTCCTTATGCATCGTGGGGCCAGGGAATTAATGGATTCGATAAATCAGGTAGCTGGATGGGGTTTTCTGCTTTTTCCTATTCTACACGGAAGGATGAATTTGCCTATTCCAGTTCATTCTCTTCTACTAATTCTACCATCAGCAGTTGGCTGATCACTCCCGTTTTATCTGTAAAAAATGGTGATAAGATCTCTTTTTACACCCGTGCTGATACCACAGGGATTTATACAGACCGAATGCAGGTATTAATGAATAAATCAGCATCAGAAGTTGTAGGAAGCAGTTCCAATTCGGTAGGTGGCTTCACTACCGTTTTGTTTGATATTAATTCCGTACAAACAGCAGGTGGTTATCCCGTAATCTGGACCAAATATGAATACACTTTCTCCGGAATATCAGGAAAAACTGATGCAAGAATTGGCTTCAGGCATTATGTTTCTAATACATCCGGTAAAAAGGGTATTGGAATAGATCTATTCAAATTTCAAGTTAACTAAACCACTAATGCGCATTTAAAATTTTATTAACTGTATGAGAACATTACTATTAATACTCTTCTATAGCTTTTATTCATGCAGTAGCAAGACAATAAAGCAAGAGCCAACATCTGTTGTCTCCAATACACCAACCAGTTATATTGATCCGTATGTAATGATCAATGAAGGAGAGGTATTACTAAAGGAGGGAGACCTGGTGGTCCGGCTTAACCAGGATCCAACCAGCCAGTTCATAAAAAATTTTAACCGGCAGGATAAAAGCTACTCTCATGCAGGTATTGTGTTGTTTGAGCAGGGGCATCCTTTTGTATATCACATAGTAAACGGTGAAGAAAATCCGGATGAAAAGTTGAGGAAAGACTCTTTAAGTCAGTTTTGTGATCCGAGAAAGAATCTTGCTTATGGCATATTTCGTTATGGAATGGATGCAGACGAAATCAGAAAATTAAAAATTCTTATTTACAAATGGTATACAAAGGAAGTGCAATTTGATCCGACATTTAATCTTAAAACTAATGACAAAATGTATTGCTCCGAAATGATCAGGAAAGCGTTGGCAAGGGTTACCAATAAAAGAATTTTGATTGAAACTACTGATATCACCACTACAGAAGCCAGGTTTTTTTCGGCATATACTCATCTTCCATTCTCTTACACCAGCAAGCTTCAGATTGTATCCATTGATAACTTATATAAAAATCCATCCTGCTTTTTAATAAAGGAATATAACTATAAAAAAATGGTCACTGGTATTTAAAAAGATCTTGTTATGAAAAAGCAATTCATTCTAATCCTGTTACTGGTTCTAACAATAGATGTTTTCAGCCAGCAAACGGTGCCTTCACCAGCCTTAACCAAACAGAGTCTCTATCAAAAAAGCAAAAACCAAAAAACGGCGGCTATTACTCTTGCAGCTGGTGGTAGTTTATTAGTACTTATAGGCATCCCTTCATGGACCAGTGGGTATTCTGATGGTCTTGATTTTTTTAATTCCGACCCTCAGGCCGGGGCTGCTGAGATAAAAACTGCTAATGGTTTTTTTATAGCCGGTATCACCCTGATTTTAGGCAGCGTTCCTTTTTTCATTGCCTCTGCCAAAAACAAACTAAGGGGGATGAGTCTGTCTTTTAGAAAAGAAACAGCAACAGTGGTTAGAAATAGAAATTTTGTATATCGTTCTGTTCCTTCCTTAACCCTAAAAATCATTTTATGAAAAAGATCATCCTTTTCCCGTTATTACTGATCATTTCTGCCACAGCTTTCTGCCGGCACACAAACAACAAAACATCCCCAATCAATGACCGCTATATTCAGAAAAGCAAACAACAGAAAATAGCTGCAACAATAGTTTTATTGTCAGGATTCGTAGTCGCAGCCGGTACTTTATTAATCAGTTCAAAAATAAAAAGCAGCGGGAATGTCTCCATGGGAGTTGTGTACGGAATTATAATGGCAGGAGCCCTTTGTTTTCCGGTTAGCTTAGGCTTATACATCGCTTCATCATTGAACCACAGCAAGGCCATGCGCCTTTCCTTTAAAAAAGAAATGGCTCCTCCCATTCAAAAACAATTTTTACTGTCTGCTATTGTTCATTCATTAAGTATAAAAAACAATTCATGATTTCGTTAAACAATCACATGAAAATATTTATCACAGGTGCAACAGGCTATATAGGCAGCCAGCTTGCCAAGCTGCTTGCAGAGCAGGGAGAAGAAATAAATATTCTCGTCCGTGATGTTCATGCCGCAAATATTCCCAAAGGCAAAAATATCAACGTATTCAAAGGAGATATTACTAATCCCAAAAGTATTGCTTTGGCTATAAATGATTGCACACAAGTGTATCATTGTGCAGCTATTGCAAAATTCTCCCTGGCAAACAGGAATACCCTCTTTGATATAAATGTAAACGGTACAAAGAACATTTTAGAAGCATCCCTGAATGCTGGCATTCAAAAACTTGTATTTACCAGCAGTGCAGCAGTCTTCGGTCCATCACTAACTATTCCGCTTACAGAAAATGATTCAAGGATTGAACCGTTCGAGAGTGATTATGATATTTCCAAACACCTGGCCGAAAACCTGGTAAGAGAATTTGTAAGAAAGGGGTTGAATGCGGTAATCGTAAATCCAAGCCGGGTTTACGGACCCGGACCTGATACCTATAGCAATGCCGTAAACCGGATGATACAACAGTTCCTGAATAAAAAAATGCTGCTGTTCCCCAAAATCGGCAAGTACACTACTAATTACTGCTATATCGACGATGTGGTTAACGGCCACATAATGGCCATGCAAAAAGGCCGGGCAGGTGAAAACTATATTCTCGGGGGAGAAAACATTTCTTATGACAAACTGCTAAACTCAATCATACAGTATGCAGCCACAAAAAATTATATTCTGAAAGTACCAGTGCCTTTTGCTAAAGGCTTTGCTTTCCTGTCACGGCTTGTAAACAAAAGCACTGAACTAAGCCCATCGTTGATAATAAGATTTGCCAAACACAGAATGTTAAACAGTGAAAAAGCTATAAAAGATTTAGGCTATCACATCACTTCTTTTGATGAAGGGATAAAAAACACTATTGACTATTTAAAAGATAACAGCATTAAACCAAAAACTATACAAACTAAATTTTACGAGTATGGAAAAGATCAGATTTCAGCCAGAACCTATTGACGGATTTTTCAACACCCTGAAACAACGGGTAAATGCCTACTTCAGGGACAACAAAATAAATCGCTATGCAAATGTTCAGGCCATTGTAAAAGCCTTGGTATTCTTTAGCCTATATATTTCCGCTTATATAATTATTCTTCTTTGGCAGCTACCGTTATGGATATTTTGGTTGTCGTGGTTTTTTATGGGTGTGTCTATGATGCTTGCTGCTATGAGCATTGTACATGATGCAGCTCATAACGCATTCTCCTCTAAAAAATGGGTGAACCAATTCTTATTGCGGTTTGCAAATCTTGTTGGAGGCGATGGATACATGTATAAGTACAAGCATACAATATCTCATCATCCATATACCAATATTCCCGGCATTGATATTGATCTTGAGCAAAGTAACGTTGTACGGGTAACCCCTTTTACAAAGTCCAGCGCAAAACACCAGCATCAATCCTGGTATATGAAAATTTTATACCCCTTCTATATTTTTTATTGGGTATTGCTCAGGGATTTTAAATACTACCGGCTGGAGAAAATCGGTCCTGTAAAAGCCCATCATGCCGCCATTCATTGGATAGTCCTGTTTACCAGCAAAGTATTTTATCTTTTTTATATGCTGGTCATACCTTCATTGATTTTGCCCAATCCTTTTTGGCAAATACTACTTGGATTTTTTTTAATGCACATCGGTTCGGGGGTTGTTGCCATGTTTGCGTTGTCATCTAACCATGTAGTGGAAGATTCCCTGTTTGTTGTTCCGGATGAGAATGGGATGATAAAATGTAGCTGGGGTGAACACCAGTTACGGACTACCGATGACTTTAGTCCCGATTCACCAATTATTAGTTTCTTTTTCAGTGGCCTGAATCATCATGTGGCACATCATCTTTTCCCGAACTATTGTCATGTTCACTACCCGGCCATTACTAAACTTGTTCGGGCAACAGCCCGTGAATTTGGTTTGCGATACCGGTATAATTCAATAATAGGTGGCTTACAATCGCATTTCAGGCTTTTAAGGAAATTAAGTAAACCCGCAGCATTATAAAATTAATAACTGTATGGAGCATTTTCATCTGGATCAGGTATTGGATAGCTGGTGGCTGGTAATTCTTGTAGTAGTGGCATTTACTACCGGACGTTACGTATTATTGACGGGAATAGCTTTTTTGCTTTGTTATAAGCCGGGTTTAAAGCGGCTCAAAAAATTTAAGATACAACCTGCCATACCTGCAAAAAAACAAATGAGGTATGAATTGTTTTTCTCTTTTTCCACTATTGGAATTTTCTCTATGATCGGTATTACTGTCTATCTTCTTTACATAAATGGTTACACCACTATTTATACAAACATTCACAAACACAGCTGGGGTTATTTTTTTCTAAGCCTGGTTATCATGGTAATCCTTCATGATACTTATTTTTACTGGACACACCGGTTACTGCATAAAAGATGGTTTTTTAAAAAGATACATACAGTACACCACCGTTCCGCCAATCCCACCCCATTAGCTGCTTACTCTTTCCATCCTTTTGAAGCATTACTTCAAACCCTGATCGTTTTCCCTTTCGTCACTATCTGGCCAGTAAATATTTTTGCTTTTCTGCTTTTTACTTTCCTGGTGCTGGTGACGAATGTAATCGGGCACCTTGGGTTTGAATTTATACCCAGGAAATTTCGGAACAGTAGTCCCGGTAATTTGCTGACTTCTTCTACCCATCATAACCTGCATCACCAAAAGAGCAACAAAAATTTCGGCTACTATTTTACTTTCTGGGATAAGCTGATGAAAACACTGCAAAATGAAATTTCCCGGTCCCGGTTAAAAATTTAGATAGCTAATGAAAATCATGCCATTAATATATGTAAAATTTAACTTTTATTAATTCACCCATAAACCAAATCAAAATGTCAAAAATGTTATTTGCTATTGTACTGTTACTAATTTTTTCAATTAGTTCTTCCAGTCAGACCACTAAGCCGGTACAACCACTTAAAACAGATTATCTTAAAAAAAGTAAAGTCCAAAAAACAGCCGCCTGGATTTTCCTGGGCGGGGGTGGTGCTTTATTGCTTACCGGTTTTATCATTCCACAAGGAGAGGTTACGCAAGAGAATATATTTTGGTTTGATGAGCATAAAAACGACAATATTAAATCTGGCCTTGTACTCAGCGGAACACTTGCAATGCTCGGCAGCATTCCCTTCTTTATAGCCTCCTCAAAAAATAAAACAAAGGCAGAAGGGATGGTGGTATTATTAAAAACAGAAAAGCTTACCAGTTTTCGATACCAGTCTTTCAAACAAAATTCTTACCCAGCCTTATCAGTAAGGATTACTTTGTAACAAAATTTTTTGCCGAACTTCAAAACTTAAAACCACCTTAAATGAAAAAAATTTCGCAATGGGCAAAGACCCATAAACAACCGGCCCGTATCATTATCGTTACTTCTTTCATCCTGCTAACGGTATTGGGGATTCTAACCGGTAGCCTGTTAACGGATGTTGGTATCTCCGTTCCATCAGCGGCCATGGTCGTATTTATCTCTATTTATTTTCTCGGTTTGGTTGGCTACCCGGCCAAATCATTAAAAGGAAAAAAATTGAATGCTGCTGCATTTTATGTGCGGCAAAAAAGCTGCGATCTGTTGCTGGCAACTTCTACTTTTTTCATGATTGTTTATTGCAGCAACCAACCAAACAGGCTGTTTAACTATTCCAATTCCCTAAGCGCTGCCGAGGCAGTTAGTTCATCCTTTCCAAAAGACAGTACAGTAAAAGGGTATAAAACGTTCGCCGCATTTTCTGCCTCGTTAAAAGACGAAAATGGAAAATTTCTGAAGTGGAAAGAGAAAAAGAAATTATTAAAAACCCAGGTCCGGGCTATTAAAAAAGATACCGAAATGTCTGACGGAGCTAAAGTGGCTCTTATCGTATTGTCAGTGCTGGGGGCTATCGGGCTGCTTTATATAGTAGCTGCCCTTGCCTGCGGTCTGTCCTGTAACGGTTCAGAAGGTGCCGCCATAGTGTTGCTGGTGGGCGGTGTTGGGTTGACAGTTTTTTTGCTAATAATTGCTATCAGGGCCATAACGGGCAAAAAGAAAAAACCAAAGAAAACGGATATTGATCCCGATGATCCCAACAAAAAGGAGGGTGAAAAAATTAACCCCAAACCCTGATCTAGAAGACCCCTGTTTTATCCTGAACGGGGCTTTTTTATATATTTTTAATGAATTCCTGAAAACTCACAAAACAAACGAAAAAAGGCTCACTTTTGAAAATCATTAGGTTTACTTATGTTTGCGGCAGGTTAATTTTATAAATAGTTTAAAAAGTGGGACATTCCCGAAAATCCCAATAAAAAAGTAGGGCGCCTTTTACCGAAAAGCGATAGGAGTAGGTAATCCAAAAATAACTGTTATGAAGAAAATTATTTTCATGTTGGCAGCTTCAGTATTCTGCTTTCAGATAGCCGGTCTTTCACAAACCCGGGTGGGTATTTCCGGTGGTGTGGCAATTGCAAATATGAAAGGCCAGGTGGAGGGAGATAGCAGAGCCGGTGTCATAACAGGCCTGCGTCTTGAAACTCCTATAGGAAAATCATTCGCTTTTCGCCCTAGTTTATCTTATGTGCAAAAAGGACAAAATCAACCACCTCCCGGTTTGGTTGATAAAGTGTATGTAGCATTGCGCTATGCCGAATTTACCACAGATTTTCTTTATTACATAGGTGGCGCAAAAGGAGGCTTCTTCCTGGGAGCAGGACCCTCAGTAGCTTTTAATCTTCCATCAAAAAATATTTCTGTTAATGATGGTGTAAAAACTACTACTACCGTTAAGTTTGGCAAAACAACAGGCTTCGATATGAAAGGTGTTGATTATGGTGCCAACTTTACATCGGGTTGGTGTACAAATGGTGGGGCTTTTATTTCTCTTAATTATAACAGGGGTTTTAGAAACCTGGTTGTTGAAGGCGAGCCTGGTAGTTTAAAAAATAGCTACTTCGGTGTTCAGTTGGGTGTTTTCCTTAATAACGGCAAGTCCGCAAAATAAAAAGATTCAGTAACTCTTTATTATTGAAGCCCCCCGCATTAACGGGGGGCTTTTTGTGTGCTAAGCACTAAGCAAGTACCTTTGCCCGACTAAAAAATAGAACCAACATTTCGAAAAAAGATTACAATGAGTACACCACATCTTTCTGAACAGGAATTGCTGCGTCGTGAAAAACTGGCAGAGTTGATCATGATGGGCATCGAACCCTACCCCGCCCCCTTATTCCCGGTTAATACAAATTCAATTTATATAAAAGAAAATTTTTCTGCGGAAACCAAAGAGCAGTTTGCTGATGTATGCCTGGCTGGCCGGATCATGAGTGTCCGTGACATGGGTAAAGCAAATTTTTGTGTGATACAGGATGCGCATGGCCGGATACAGCTTTACATCCGCAGGGATGATATTTGTCCGGGTGAGGATAAATCGTTGTATGACATCGTCTGGAAAAAATTAATTGATATTGGTGATATCATTGGAATAAAAGGTTATGCTTTTATCACCAAGACAGGGGAAACCTCTGTTCATGTCAGTGAGCTATCAATTCTCTGTAAATCACTTCGTCCATTGCCGGTAGTAAAAGAAGCCGAAGGCCAAACCTTTGATGCTGTAACCGACATGGAATTTAAATATCGCCAACGATATGCCGACCTGATCATTAATCCTGTGGTAAAAGAAACTTTTATTAAAAGAACAAAACTTATCAATTCTATCCGTGAGTTTTTAAATAATCATGGCGCATTAGAAGTAGATACTCCCGTATTGCAAAGTATACCAGGTGGGGCCATTGCAAGACCATTCACTACTCATCATAATGCATTGGATATTCCTTTGTATTTGCGCATTGCGAATGAGCTTTATTTAAAAAGATTGATTGTCGGCGGTTTTGACTGGGTGTATGAATTCAGCCGCAACTTCCGCAATGAAGGGATGGACCGTACCCATAATCCTGAATTTACCATCCTGGAATTTTATACAGCCTACAAAGATTATTTCTGGATGATGGAAACTACGGAGCAGTTGCTGGAAAAAGCGGCAATGGATGTCTGCGGTACAACCGATATACCGGTTGGTGACAAAACGATTTCTTTCAAAGCACCATTTAAACGTATCAGCATTTATGATGCTATACAGGAACATACCGGCACCGACGTAAGCCGGATGAATGAAGAGCAACTTCGTTCTGTTTGCAAACAGTTACACATACAGGTTGATAATACGATGGGCAAGGGCAAACTGATTGATACCATCTTTGGTGAAAAGTGCGAAAAGAATTATGTGCAACCCACTTTTATCATTGATTACCCGGTAGAGATGAGCCCCTTAACCAAGAAGCACCGGGATAAACAAGGCCTGGTAGAAAGGTTTGAGCTGATGATAAACGGGAAAGAAATTGCCAATGCGTATACGGAATTAAATGACCCGATAGAACAGCGGGAAAGATTTGAAGACCAGGTAAAGCTGCAGGAACGGGGTGATGATGAAGCGATGTTTATTGACTATGATTTTCTGCGGGCATTGGAATATGGAATGCCACCTACTTCCGGTATCGGCTTTGGTATTGACAGGCTTTGTATGCTGCTGACGAATAGTTCTTCTATACAGGATGTGCTGTTGTTTCCGCAAATGCGGCCGGAAAAGGTAAACGAAATAAAAGAAGAGGGATAGTTGCTTGCATTAATGTTGTCTTGATACGGCAGCCAGAGTAGTAAAAAATACGAAAGCCCAAAGCCTAAAAAACTTCGCCTATTTTTTAGTTGTGCGTCATTTTCTTGTGCACCAAAATAATTTAAAAGGGACTATGCCGCTTCATTTAAAAAATAGAAAAAATTTTCTCCTCGCTATTATTCTTTCTCAGACAGGCTGTTTTTCAAATACAAACACTACACAGCAGAAGTTGATTCAAGTTGCTGCTTTAAAGGAGGATTTTGACATCTTACGCAAAACTTTAGAAGAAGCCCATCCAG
>JBKJLR010000199.1:0-4150 GCA_046596865.1 Chitinophagaceae bacterium | reverse complement strand
TTTAAATGTTATCGAAAGTAATGATCCCTTCTTTTTGAATTTCAATCCCTTTTTATTAAAAGCTCTCCAGAATCCACTTATTACAACAGGAATAACTATGGGCCTTGATTGCTTGATGATTAATGCTGTTCCTTTTCTACCGGGAGCAAACGGTTTCGTAGTTCCCTGTGGAAAAGTAATGACCCAGTTATTTTCCAATGCCCTTGTAATTTTCCTGGTGTCAGAAGGGTCCAGCCCTCTTCTCACTTCCTTTCCTTCGGCCCGCCAGGTTCTTTTTACAGTTAAACCACCGGCTAACAAAAACAACCGGCTGATAAAACTCCCTCTCATCGTTTCTTCAGCAGCCACATAATTCACCCGGCTAAAAGGGTTCAATAAATAATAAGGAATGCCAAGGCGGTTCATTTTACCCCATTTCACTGCACAGAAAATATGCAGAAAGGTAATAACGTCAGCAAAATAAGTTTGATGATTACTGACGAAAAGCACCTTCTTTTTTGGAAGGTTCCGCAGATGTTCTGTACCGGATATATTTAGTTTATTAATAATGGCAAGACCAGGGTAAGAAAATAAGCCGACAAAAAAATAAACAATTTTTCTTACCGGATGAAAATTCCTTAACCTTTCCAATATAGAAGCCATTCAGAATATTTAGACAAGCAATGATGGCCCAAATTAAGGAATTGTGGAGTAAACTAATTCATTTATAAATGATACTACTGTATTCTGACATAAAAAAAAACCCTCCCGGTTAATGGGAGGGTTGATAGTACTTACACCTATTTATTTACTCAGGCTTTGCCTCATCAGCAGCACCGGCTTCTTCACTATCACCGTCCATTTTCTTCTTTAATTCTGCCAGTACACCTAAATCACCCAATGTAGATTTCTCTACTTTGGCCTGAACATTTTTAACTGCTTTCTTCGTATTGTCAGCTTCTACCCTTGCTTCTTTTTTAACAGCCTCGGCCTCTTCTACCTTGCCCTGCTCCCAGATACGGGTATGTGATACCACAATTCTTTTTTCGTTGCGGTCAAACTCAATAACCATAAACTGAGCGGTTTCATCAGCAGCAATACTCTTGCCGTCTTCCTTGGCGAGATGACGGTTAGGAGCAAATCCTTCAAGGCCATAAGACAGTTGAACAGTTGCACCTTTATCATCCCTGCGGCTCACCGTGCCTTCATGAAGACTACCGATGGCGAAAGTATCCTGCAAAGAATTCCAGGGATCTTCTTCCAATTGCTTGTGCCCCAGCTGCAGCTTCCTGTTCTCTTTATCAATACCAAGAATAATGACATCAATATTGGCGCCTACTTTAGTGTATTCACCGGGGTGATTAAAACGTTTCAACCAGCTTAAGTCGCTGATGTGAATCATACCACCAATACCAGGAGACAGTTCAACAAACACACCATAGTTGGTAATATTTTTCACCAACCCCATATGCTTGCTTGCTTCTGCAAATTTTGTTTCAATATCATTCCAGGGGTCGTCAGAAAGCTGTTTGATGGACAAGCTCATCTTGCGGCTTGCTTTATCCAGTGTTACTACTTTAGCTTCATGCTCATCGCCAAGTTTAAAAAATTCCTTAGCATTGATTGGTGTATTAGCCCAGGTAATTTCTGATACATGCACCAGGCCTTCTACTCCCGGTTGAATTTCAAGAAATGCACCGTAGTCTTCAATATTCACCACTTTACCTTTTACAATGTTTCCTTCGGCAATATTTTCAGCCAATACATCCCACGGATGTGGAGTTAATTGTTTCAGACCAAGGCTGATACGTTTTTTCTCATCATCAAAATCAAGTACTACCACATTGATCTTTTGATCAAGTTTTAATACTTCAGTCGGGTGAGAGATACGTCCCCAGGAGATATCAGTAATATAAAGCAACCCGTCAAGGCCACCCAGATCCATAAATGCACCGAAGTCAGTTATGTTCTTTACTGTACCTTCCAATACTTGTCCTTTCTCCAGTTTGCTCATGATCTCTGCTCTCTGCGCTTCAATATCGCTTTCAATAAGTGCTTTGTGAGATACAACAGCATTTTTAATAGTCTCGTTTATCTTAACAACTTTAAATTCCATTGTTTTTCCTACAAACTGATCGTAGTCAGTAACAGGCTTCACATCAATTTGTGAACCTGGTAAGAATGTTTCCATTCCAAATACATCAACGATCAAACCACCTTTGGTTTTAGAGGTAACAGTACCGGTGATAACTTCACCTGTTTTGTGTACTTCTACAATTCTTTCCCATGCCCTGGTAATGCGGGCCTGGCGGCGGCTCAGATTCAGATGTCCGTCCCTGTCTTCTTTTTCGACGATCATCACTTCCACTTCATCACCAACAGATAGATTGGGAAGGTCACGGAATTCATTCAATGAAATTAAACCATCACTTTTAAAACCAATGTTTAATACTACGTCGGTTTTTGTCAAACCAACCACCGTTCCTTTCATCATTTGTCCATCATCCAGTTGTATAAAAGTGTTGTCATACACACTGTGGTACTTTTCTTTTTCTTCTTTAGAGTAAGACGTGACGTTACGTTTGTCAACACTCCAGTCAAAATCATCATGCGGCGTTTCCGGCGCATATGCAGGTTTCTTTGCAGTAACTTCCTCAACAGGTGCAGTTGTTGTCGCTGTAGTTACTTCTGCGTTATCCGCAGCAGCAGTCTCCTGTGCATCAGCGTTTAGTTGTTTTCTAATTATATTTTCAAACATTATTTATTCCCGAAGGGTTTTATTTTCGGGGGAGCAAAGATAAGATAATAAGCCTTAAAGCCGGCTTACGCTGGGTAGATTTTTGATTTTGTTTCCAGTCTCAACTCATTGGTTTGTATACCGTTACCTCAACTCCAGGAGATTAGGTCCTATTCTTCATCTGGCAATTCTTACTATATTCACCAAAATTAACTGGTGCTTTATATTTCTGTAAAATTTATTGCCCGGATTGCCATCAGGATTTTTTGCCGAAAGATTATCATCAATCAACCTGGCTTACTAAAAATTAAGGGGCCGGTTTTGCTGGCTTGCAATCATCCCAATTCCTTTTTAGACTCTGTAATTCTTGATACATTATTTGAACAACCGCTTTGGTCACTGGCAAGAGGTGATGTTTTTAAAAAGCCTTTTATTATCCGGATACTGTCTGCTTTAAAAATATTACCCGTCTATCGCCCCAGCGAAGGAGTAGAAAACCTCTCAGAAAATTATAAAACATTTGAAGCCTGCATTGATATTTTCCGTAACAACGGAATAATAACGATTTTCAGTGAAGGCAAATGTATCAACGAGTGGCATCTTCGTCCGTTAAAAAAAGGTACTGCAAGACTGGCCATCAAAGCATGGGAAGAAAATATTCCATTGCAGGTGATACCTGTGGGAATTAACTACAGTTCCTTCAGAAGATTTGGTAAAAATATTTTTCTAAACTTTGGCACTCCTATTCTCAAAGAGAATATCAATCTCAATGAAGCAGATGGTATGCAGCATCAATCTTTTAATAATCAATTACAAAAACAACTGGATCAATTAGTTTTTGAAATACCAAAAGATGATAAGCAAAAACAGGAAGAAATACTTGAAATAAAGCCTTCAGTACTTAAGTGGCTGCTGCTATCAATTCCTGCCGCAGTTGGCTATCTTATCAATTTACCGCTTTACTTACCAGTTAAAAAATTTACCTGGAAAAAAACTAATCATACTGACCATTATGACTCTGTGCTGATTGGCATTCTTATTTTCGGATACATGCTTTATGTAGTTTTACTAGTAGCAATAGTATGGCTGCTAACCGGCTGTTGGTGGGCTATTTTTCTATTGATACTTTTACCTTTTACGGCATGGGCATACACACAACTGAAGCCGCAATTAGATAAATAGACCCATTACTTTTTTACCCCGAAAACAATTTCTCCGCTGGCTTCTTTTTTATACGTCTTAAAAAGTCGATCCCAGAAACTAAATACAGAACCATAATTAGTATCTGTTTCCTCCTGCTTATCTGAATGATGAATACGGTGCATCAGCGGAGAAGAAAATAATTTTCTATACAAGTAATCAAACTTACGGCTGATATTAATATTGGAATGATGGATAAGCACAATTATGAAAAACAAGGTTTCGTAAATAAGA
>JBKJLR010000196.1:0-19459 GCA_046596865.1 Chitinophagaceae bacterium | reverse complement strand
GGAGTTCGGAGTCGGAAGTCATTAATTATCTTTACTCCGGACTAATGACTACAGACTCATGACTGATTTCTCCAATAGAATTACCCAACTCTTCAACATTGATTATCCCATCGTTCAGGCCGGAATGATATGGGCCAGCGGCTGGCAGCTTGCCAGTGCAGTCAGCAATGCAGGTGGTTTAGGTATAATAGGCAGCGGTTCGATGTATCCGGATGTCTTAAGAGAACATATTCGTAAATGTGCATCAGCTACTACTCATTCTTTTGGTGTAAATGTGCCCTTGTTGTACCCGGATATTGATAAGCATATTGAGATAATAATAGAGGAGGGGGTGAAAATAGTTTTTACTTCTGCTGGTAATCCAAAAACATGGACCCGCATCTTAAAAGAAAAGGGTATTACCGTTGTCCATGTGGTTAGTTCTTCAAAATTTGCAAAGAAGTCGGAAGAGGCAGGTTGTGATGCGATTGTGGCGGAAGGATTTGAAGCAGGCGGGCATAATGGTAGAGAGGAAACAACAACGATGGTATTAGTTCCGGCTGTTGTAAAAGCGGTGGGGATTCCTGTTATTGCGGCAGGTGGAATAGCTGACGGAAGACAAATGCTTGCTGCTATGGTTCTCGGAGCTGAAGGAGTGCAAATGGGCAGCCGGTTTGTGGCCAGTGATGAAGCCTCTTCTCATATAAACTTTAAAAATGTGGTAGTGAATTCGCAGGAAGGTGATACGCAATTGACGATGAAACAATTAACTCCGGTACGGTTAATGAAAAATGAATTTTTCAGACAGGTGCAGGATGCAGAACAAAGAGGGGCAACGGTGGAAGAATTAAATGCGTTGTTAGGTAGGGCAAGAGCTAAAAAGGGAATGTTCGATGGGGATTTATCCGAAGGTGAATTGGAAATAGGGCAGGTGAGTGCTTTACTGGATGGAATTTTACCTGCAGGGAGCATCGTAAAAAATGTGTGGAATGAGTTTATGAACGGGTTGGCCAATCCGGTGAAAAAACTTTAATTTTATATACCACCATCAGAACAGGAAATAGTGCTGAAAGGTTATTAATAAAACCATTCAAATAAGTACGATGAAACAAAAATTTTTCTTGCTGGCAATTTCCTTGTTAGGATTTGCTGTAGCCATAGCTGCTGATGGCAATGCAGGCCCGGGTGATGGAAAAAAAGATGACCTGAACGGTACAGTCATCCATTCAGAAAATAAAAAACCTTTAAAAGATGTTACGGTTACTGCTTACCTTGTTTCAAGGAAGGAAAAGGTAGATATGACGGATGAAGAAGGAGGCTTTGCTTTTGATGAGTTAAAGCCAGGTACGTATAAATTTGTTTTTGAAAAAGCCGGCTTCAAAAAGATAACCAAAGAGAAAGTGGTAATTAAAACTGATGAAGCATTTCAACTGAATATAGAAATGATTGAAAACAGTGATTTTGAAATCATGCCTTCGCCCTTTCATTTTTCTGATTTCTGACAAACAGATAATTTCCTGACTTACTTCATAATAAAAAAGTCCCGTCTCGTTTAAAGCAAGACAGGACTTTTTTGTTTTTCATGGCTAGTCGGACCAAACAATAGCTTAATCTATATTGATATCAAAGTCTTCATCGGTTTTTTCAATGTTAAATTTTTTGTGCTTTTCCAGGAAACTGCGGTATTTACTGTAAGTCTGGTCCGATACTTTTTTCCCGTTGATAAGCAACTCACCGTCTTTGTGTTTCAGCGTATAACCTTCTTTTTTATTTATCAGGCCGTCGTTTTCCAACCCATCCACAAATACTTTATACTCTTTTATCTCAACTTTTGCTTTTTCAATTTCTATTTTGGCCTTCTGCATTTCCTTTTCCATTTTGGGGCCGAGTTCCTTCATTTCTTCACCCAGTTTTTTCATATCGACTTCTAGTTTTTTTAAGTCTATGTCTTTTATCTTATTCATTTCCTGTTTTATGTTATCCCAGTCCACTTTGGCTAATGATTCCTGAACTTCCTTCTGGATATTAACCATATCCACTTCTTTCATTGCATCAGCTATTTCAGCTTTTATTTTATTAAAATCTACTTTGGCCAGGGATTCCTGAACTTCTTTCTGAATTTTATCAAAGTCCACTTCTCTCATCGCTTTTTCTACTTCCATCCTGATTTTATTTCCATCAATACTTTTCATGGCTTCAGCAATCTCTTTTTGAATTTTTTCCATGTCTATTTTAAAATCTGCCCCGTCCATTTCGTCCAGTACATCGTCCAGATCCCGGACTTTCTTCTCCCGGTCGTTTATTTTCTTCTTAGGAGTAGTATCATTGGTAACCTGCTGGTACTGGCCGGGAGTTTGTTTATAACCCCATGATGCAAGACCGATAGTTAATCCGGCAGTAAGTAGCACAAGCAGTAAGCGTCCGGCTGAAATGGTTGTTGGTTTCATACATTCAAGTTTTAAAATAATAATGATTTGTTTACACGAAATACTTCGTATCAAATATACGATTGATTTCGTATTGCGTTAGATATTATCACATATAAATAAAATTTTAACAAAAAAGCCATCCCTTTTCAGATGGATGGCTTTGAGATATTTTAGTAAATGACTCAGTTTTTTCTAAATGCCCATTTAAGCATTTCTTTCCAGCTTGGTTTTTTACCATACATAAGGATACCGGTGCGATAAATTTTAGCGGCAAACCAGACAGTGAAAATAAATCCGAGAACCAGCAAAGCCATGGAAAGCCCAAGCTGCCACCAGGGAACGGTATTAGGCACCCCGAATGGTATTCGGGCCATCATTACAATGGGTGAGCTGAAAGGAATGATACTTGCCCAAACCGCAATAGAACTGGTTGGGTTAGCAATAGCCGTACTCATTATTGCTATCGAAATGATAACCAGCATGGTGATCGGAAAACTTAGGGACTGGGCTTCTCTCATATCCTCATTTACGGCACTGCCAATAGCACCATATAAGGAAGCATAGAAAAAGAAACCAGCCAGGAAGTAGAAACCAAAACAGAATAGTATCAATGGAACATCTACACTGGCAAACATTTGTTGCATATTGCCTACCATAGCATTAGCCATGCCACCACCACCCGAAGCTTTGCCCACATTGTAAATAATGAATACAAAAGCAATCCAGAGAAAAAACTGGGTGAGTGCAACTAATCCAATACCCAGAATTTTTCCGAGCATCATTTGAAATGGTTTTACGGAGGAAACAATCACTTCTGCAATGCGATTGGTTTTTTCTTCCATTACCCCCATCATTACTTGTGAACCATAGATGAGCAGGATCAAATAAATAAGAAACCCCGAGGCAAAAGCAATACCCTCGGCTGTTTTAGCATTCGCTTTTTCATCTTTAATATTACTTGATGAAACGTTGATACGGCTGTCAGAAAGTATTTTTCTTTTTTCAGCATCAATCCCCAGCTTTTCATTTTTTACTTCATCCCATATACGGTTCAGTTTAGCTTCCACCGCTGCAGTCGAGCTGGTACCGTAAGATTTATTAGCCTTAAAGAAAAGAGAATCTGTTGTCGCTGATTGCCAGCTTATGGCCGGAATTAAAATATATCCATCATACCCCGCTGCCTTGTAATCTGCCACCACATTATTGGCACTGTCTTTTATAAAAGTCAGGGTAGAGCTGTTGTCAATACTATTTTGCTTTTTTAATGCCTCTTCAGTAAAGTAACCAGAGGAGTCAATAATAGCCACATTAAGGTGTTGCTTACTTTTTTCAGCAATATAACCCATACCAAATATCAGGGCTAAATAAAGAAGTGGGAACAGCAGGGTAGAAATAATAAAAGTTTTTTTGCGAACCCTGGTCAGGTATTCTCTTTTAATGATGAGCCATATTTTACGCATGACAAATAATTTAGTTGGTTTGAATAAGGTTATACTTTTTGAAACTGGCGGGCCGTGGGAGTTCCCTCTACCAGTTTGATGAAAATGTCATTCAGCGATGGAAGTATTTCATTAAAAGAATTAATGGCCGCCCCTTCCTGTAAAAGATATTGCAGCACATCATTGGGCCGGTTGTTTTCTTTTATCCTTACAATATGCGATTCTCTTTTAGTGCCCACTATTTCAAAAGGTGCTGTACTATTTAATGAAGGCATTTGGTCTGTGCCAACACTAAATAGATTTTCTTTAAAATCTTGTTTTATCTGCTTTACTGTTCCGTCTAAAATTTTCTTACCCTTATTTACTAAGGCAATATGATCGCATATTTCTTCTACCTGCTCCATCCGGTGAGTACTAAAGATGATGGTGGCACCATTTTTCGCCAGGTTAAATATCTCGTCTTTAATCAGGTTGCTGTTCACAGGGTCAAGGCCACTGAACGGTTCGTCAAGGATAATAAGTTTAGGCTCATGCAGAACAGTGGTAACAAACTGAAGCTTTTGCGACATCCCTTTAGAAAGATCTTCCACTTTTTTATTCCACCAGCTTTCCATTTCAAACTTGATAAACCATTGTTTGATTTTACCCATTGCATCTTTTTTACTCAGCCCTTTCAATTGTGCCAGGTACATTGATTGTTCCCCAATTTTCATTTTTTTATATAGCCCTCTTTCTTCGGGCATATAACCGATGTGGCTGACATCATTGATGGGATCAAATTTTTTGCCATCAAAAATTATTTGTCCTTCATCAGGATAAAATATGCCGGTAATCATCCGTATAAGAGTGGTTTTACCGGCACCATTGGGCCCCAGCAGACCGAATATTTGTCCTCTTTCGGCTGTCAGGCTAATGTCATCCACGGCCTTTTGGGTAGAGAAGTATTTTTTTAGGTTATGCAATTCCAGGATAGCCATATAGTTGGTTTGTAGCGCAAAAATACTTGTCCTGTTGGTATAGCTGTAAAAAATCGGTGAAGCGCCGGTATAAAGCCGTAAACTGCATTCGCTGGGGTATTACTTTTTTTATCAATTTTGTATTCTCTGAATAAATTAACTTATGTATAAAAATTTTTCCTGGAATCTGATATTAATAATTGTTGTCGTTCTTTTTAGCAGCTGGGGTTTTCTTGTTCATCGTACCATCCACCAACTGGCCGTGTATGAACTGCCAAAACCCCTGC
Source organism: Chitinophagaceae bacterium (assembly GCA_046596865.1). Taxonomy (GTDB): domain Bacteria; phylum Bacteroidota; class Bacteroidia; order Chitinophagales; family Chitinophagaceae; genus JJ008. The sequence goes on along the minus strand of JBKJLR010000196.1, from coordinate 14,369 downwards.
GACCATTTTTTTATAAAAACATGAGTTATTTGGTAGAGAATGCAGGACGGCCAGATCAACGCCGTAACCAGGATTCTACAGAGGCGCCCAAACATTTTATTGATCTTGAAGCCTTTGGTGATTCAGCTGCATGGAGAATGCCATTTCAGTGGGAGGAGGCGGTAAAAATTTTCTCCAAAGACAGTTTATTGAAATATGGGTATGTGCCTTATCATATACTTACTATGAAAAATGCGTTGACAGAAGCTTTTCGTTCTGGCAATAAAGACAGCATTCTTTTTTATGCTGCGGATCTTGCCCATTATATTGGTGATGCCAATGTGCCACTGCATACCTCCCTTAATTATGACGGTCAATTAACCAACCAGCATGGCCTTCATAGTTTATGGGAAAGCATGGTGCCGGAAATGGAAATAGAGCAATATAATTTGTACAGTGATCACAAAGCAAATTACCTGGCTGACCCTGCCCGGGCCGTTTGGGATTGTATCCGGCGGTCACATCAATTACTACCGGGTGTGTTGAGCAAAGAAATTGAAGCCACCAAAGGATTTACTGATTCTACCAAGTTCAGGATACAAATACGCAGGGGTAAAGAAGTGAAATCGTTTACCACAGCTTTTGCTAAAGCATACAGCAAACTACTGGGCCCCACCATTAATGACCAATTGTTGAATTCGGCTAAAATGATAGCTGATTTCTGGTACACAGCCTGGTCAGATGGTGGCAAACCAGACCTTTCATCCTTTCCGTCACTACCATTTGAAAAGAAAGATAAAAGGGCATTAAAAGAAGAATACAAAGCCTGGAAAAAAAATAGATTAATTGAAAAAAAATTCCTGCTTTCACGGAAACAACATATTCAATAATAATTGTATCGTACTTTTCATGTATGTTTTAAACATTGCCATTACCCGGGAAACATCTTATTAATACCTGCAGCAATCTTTGCAGCTACCCGTTCTCCATCCATGGCGGCACTTACAATGCCCCCGGCATAACCGGCTCCTTCTCCACAGGGATACAGGTTTTTTATTTGTGGATGTTCTAATGTTTCCGCATGCCTTGGAATACGCACAGGCGAGGATGTTCTTGACTCGGTGGCGACAACGACGGCATCATTGGTAAAATATCCCCGCATTTTTTTTCCATATTCTTTAAATGCCTGTTGCAGGCTTTTATTAATGAAAGAAGGCAAAACATCTTTTAATGATGATGAGTTCAGCCCCGGAATATAAGAACACCCTGGTAGTGATGAAGAGAGTTTATTTTCAGCAAAATCAACTAACCGCTGTGCCGGAGCAACGAATTTTCCACCACCTGCATTAAAAGCTTTTCTTTCTATCGATTGTTGAAAGTGCAAGGCTGCTAAAGGACCATGTTTACTAAATGCCTGTACATCTTTTTCTTCCACTGAAACAACAATACCGCTATTGGCATAAGGATTATTGCGTTTGGAAGGGCTCCAGCCATTCACCACCAACTCACCCGGTGAAGTAGCAGCTGGTGCAATGATGCCGCCGGGACACATACAGAATGAAAATACTCCTTTGCCATCTACCTGCTGCACCCAGCTGTAAGCGGCAGGCGGTAAAAATTCTCCTCTCATGTCACAATGGTACTGGGCACTATCAATTAATGATTGCGGATGCTCCACTCTTACACCCAGGGCAAACGGTTTAGATTCTATTAATATTTTTTTGGCGTGCAGCAGTTCAAAAATATCTCTCGCTGAGTGACCGGTAGCCAAAATGACAGCTTTTGCTTCAAAGAAATTTCCTTCAGCTGTTTTTACTCCTTTTACCTTGCTGTCCTTTATCAGAAGATCAACTACTTTCATTTCAAATAAAAACTCCCCACCACAAGCCACTATCTTATTTCTCATGGCGGTGATTATATCAGGTAGTTTGTTAGTGCCGATATGAGGATGAGCCTCATATAATATTTGTTCCGCTGCCCCGAAATAGACAAACAGGTTCAGAATTCGATTGATGTCACCCCTTTTACTGCTGCGGGTATATAATTTACCATCGCTGTAGGTGCCGGCACCACCTTCGCCAAAGCAGTAGTTGCTTTCGGGATTCACTTCTCCCTTTTTATTCAATATGGCAATGTCCCGTCTTCTTGCCCTTACATTTTTTCCCCTTTCAAGGATAATGGGTTTGATACCTTTTTCAATTAATTGCAGGGCAGCAAACAAACCCGCCGGTCCGGCGCCGATAATGATTACACGGTTACCGCTGTTTCTTACATCCCCGAAATTGAGCTGCATCAATTCCCTTTGTTGGAATGGCTCATTGATGTATGCCTTCAGAGAAAGAGTAATCCAGGGTTGCCTGCCCCGGGCATCAATTGAATGTTTCAAAATAATGAAGCCGGAAACAGCTGATAGGTTTACTGCTGCTGCCTGTGCGATATATTGTCGAACCAGCATTTCATTGGCTGCTTCAGAAGGAAGCAGTTTAAGGGAAATAGTCTTTTGCATACTGTCAGGTTTTTATCCTGAAATGTTATTACAAAGATGCGAAGAAAAAACCGGGATTAATTTTAGATTTCCTTGTTACGGACATAAAATATTTATACCTTCAAACGAGGCTACCAGTTATGAAAAAAAATTCCCCTTTTACAATCATTGTTTTATTTATCGTTTTCGCAGGTTCATCCTGCAACTCTACTTACCAGGGCCAGTCGCTTCAGTATAAAACCTATCGTATTACAGATGCACAGCAGAAAGATTCTTCTGTATTAACTTTTTTGAAACCTTATAGCGACCAGGTAAACACAACGATGAACAATGTAGTAGGCATCGCTGATGTAAGTCTTGATAAAACGCAACCCGAAGGAACACTGGGGAATTTTATGGTAGATGCTTTTCTATCTATGGCAGCCGAAAAGTATAAAACAAAAGTAGATGTTGCTTTTTTAAACTTTGGTGGAATGAGGTTAACACAGTTACCGGCGGGTAATGTTACCAATGGAAAAATATTTGAACTGATGCCTTTTGATAATTTATTAATTCTTCAAAAATTAAAAGGTAATGTACTTCAGGAATTTCTGGATTTAACAGCAGCCAGGGGTGGTTGGCCTGTTGCAGGTATTACGATGCAGATAAAAGATAAAAAAGCGGTGAATGTAATGATAGGAGGAAAGCCGCTTGATCCCAATGAGACTTATACCACGGTCAATTCAGATTTTGTAGCCAATGGTGGCGATAATGCGGATATGCTAAGACCGGTGCCGCAAATAACGAATGGATACCTGATGCGGGACGCCATCTTTGACTATATAAAAAAACTCAGAAGCCAGGGTTTAAATATCAGTGCTAAAAATGAAAACCGTGTTACGAATGCTCAGTAGAAAAACATTTATCCGTAATGCGGCTCTTTCAGCCGGAGCTATAATGGCCGGCCCCTCCCTGGTGGAAGCAGCAGAATATTTCACCCCATATAAACTTACTATTCTACACACCAATGATGTGCATAGCCGTCTGGAACCCTTTCCCATGGATGGTGGTCGAAACCAGGGATTAGGCGGGGTTGCCGGGAGAGCTCAATTGATTAATAATATTCGACGGGAAGAGGAATATGTTTTACTGCTGGATGCAGGGGATATTTTCCAGGGCACACCTTATTTTAATTTATACAAAGGCGAGCCCGAGATAAAAGCCATGTCATCGATGAAATACGATGCCTGTACGATTGGTAATCATGATTTTGATGCTGGGATGGAAAATCTGGCAATGCAATTAACTAACCATGCAAATTTTCCCATGTTGGTTGCCAATTATGATTTTACAGGAACGCCTATGGAGAATAAAACACAGCCATATAAAATTTTCAAAAAAGGGAAAATAAAAATTGGTGTATTTGGAGTTAGTATTGAAGGACGAGGATTAATTCCTGATAGTTTATTCGGGGCAACAAAATATCTTGACCCCGTTCAAAAAGCAAACGAAACAGCAGATAAGCTTAAACGCAATGAAGGATGTGATATGATCATTTGTTTATCACATCTGGGTTATCAGTATAAAGACAGTAATAAAGTAAGTGATGAAGTGTTGGCTAAAGAGTCAGAGAATATAGACCTGATCATTGGTGGCCATACGCATACTTTTTTAGATAACCCGAATGTGTTCAAGAACAAAAACGGATATGATGTTATTGTCAACCAGGTGGGTTTTGCAGGTATAATTTTAGGTAGGTTAGATTTTGAATTTTCCAAATTTTCCGGGAAAAAATTGATGAAAAATCATAATATTTCTGTTTCACAAAAAACAGGAGGATAAAATTTTTTTTTATAAAAGAAATGATGATATTCGCCTTCCTGTCCAACTTTTTTTATGAACATTGTGTGAAGGTTTTTTTGGGAGGTTTTTCGAACAACAACTATAGATAACCCAGTATAAATTGCTTACTAACCTGATGGAGAAAAATGCTGAAAAAATCTGGACCAACTGCTTAAAGATCATCAAAGACATTGTTGAATGGCAGCATTACAAAACCTGGTTCGAACCAATCCACCCGGTATCCCTAAAAAATAATGTGCTTGTCATCCAGGTTCCCAGCCAATTCTTTTTCGAGTATCTCGAAGAACATTACGTAAATTTATTAGCCAAGACCTTAAAAAGAGAATTGGGTAAAGAGGCCCGTCTTGAATACAGGATAATGGTAGACAGTGGTAACAGTAAGAACAAACCTGTTACAATGGATGTAAGTGGTCAGGGGTTTAAAACTTTTTCAAATAACGAAATGGATTTTCCTTTAGTCATAAATAATCCTGTAAAAAATCCCTTTGTTATTCCGGGTCTTAAAAAAATGCAAATTGACCCGCAGCTAAATCATATTTATACATTCGAATCATTTATAGAAGGTGATTGTAACCGGGTGGCCCGTCGTGCCGGTAAAACGGTGGCCGAAAAACCAGGAACTAACTCTTTTAATCCCCTTGTTATTTATGGTGGGGTGGGCTTGGGTAAAACTCACCTGGCTCAAGCTATTGGAAATGAAGTGAAAAGGTCTAACCCGAATAAAGTGGTATTATATGTAAGCTCTGAGAAGTTTATTAACCAGTTTATGGATCACAGTCGTAACAATGCAATAAATGACTTTATCCATTTCTACCAGTTAATTGATGTATTAATAATAGATGACGTTCAGTTTTTTGCTAAAGCAGAGAAATCACAGGATGCTTTTTTCGCTATTTTCAATCACCTGCATCAATCTCATAAACAACTTATCCTTACGTCCGATAAATCGCCAAAAGATCTTGATGGTGTACAGGAAAGATTATTGAGCAGGTTCCGCTGGGGATTGAGCGCCGATTTACAGGTACCGGAATATGACACCCGTATTGAGATCCTTGAGAAAAAGATGAAGTATGATGGGTTGGAGATGCCCAAAGAAGTTGTTAAGTACATCGCATATAATATCAGTAACAATGTAAGGGAATTGGAAGGTGCTTTAATCTCACTGTTGGCACAATCTTCGCTAAACAGGAGGGAGATTGACTTAGACTTAGCCAAGAAAGTGTTACGAAATTTTGTAAAAACATCCAGCAAAGAGATCACTATTGACACCATCCAAAAAATGGTTTGTGAATACTTTGATGTTGCCTACGACAAACTTCTGCAGAAAACCCGCAAAAGAGAGATTGTTCAGGCAAGACAAATTACTATGTACCTGGCCAAGGCATTCACCAAAAACTCATTGAAAACAATAGGTGAGCATTTTGGAGGCCGGGATCACACCACGGTAATCCATTCCTGTCAAACGGTAAAAGATTTGATGGATACAGATGGGGTATTCAGGGAAAACGTATTAGAACTACAGCAAAAAGTACAGCTGGCTGCTATGTAAAATAACTGGCCCGTTTAAATATAGTATTGAATAAAAAATCCCTGATTCTATCGGGGATTTTTTATTGATATAAAATGGAAAATCTGTGTTGTGGGAAGGCAATTAATCTTTATTTTTGCCTCCCTCTGAATAGGGGTAGTTGAGTGGATCCGCCAGTTGGCGGATGAAAGGAACGATTTGCTTACAATAATATTTGTAGTAATTAATAGTGATTCAGAGTAATAGGGGAGAGGTGCCTGAGTGGCCGAAAGGAACGGTTTGCTAAATCGTCGTACGGGTTAAACTGTACCGTGGGTTCGACTCCCACCCTCTCCGCAGCATTTTAAAGCTTTGCTCTTATTTAGCAAAGCTTTTTTTATTCTTATTGGTTCTTATTTTACCCTGCACTACTGACCAGGCTGGGTAAAATACCGTACTAAGGGTATTAGCCTCTGAAAGAAAGGGGAGTATATTCGATTATTAATAAAAATGGAAACATATGAAAAGGGCTCTAATCATTTCAATAGGTCTGATCTACTTTGGTATCAATTCCAATGCACAGAAATTTCCTAAGCCAAACTGTACCACTTTAGTAGGTGATGCTATGCTGAACCAGGTAGACACCACAAAGCCAAGAGGAGTGAGTGATAATTACCACACCTGGACAAATGGATCGGTACTGTTAGTTAAATTTATGCCGGGAGGAAGTAAGATACTCCGGGATAAAGTGATGCTTTGCGCAAAAGAGTGGGAGAAGCATGGCAACATTACTTTCAAATTTGTACCCGACACCGCTAAGGTTACCAATATCCGGATTAAACTGGGCAAAGGATATGGTCATAATTCTGCCGTAGGAACCGAAGCCAATTTCAGGCTTCAATCCAATCAAACCATGAATTTTGATACCCTCTTTTTTGCTGATGCAGACTATTATATAGAGAAACTTCAGAAAAAAGGTATCAAGGCTCCTTATAATCTGAACCAGTTGATAGCAGAGATGAAGGCAGATCCCAATCACTGGAATTTTCCAGAATTGAAAAGAGTTGTGACACATGAATTCGGTCATTCGCTTGGTCTTTTGCATGAACAGAGTTATCCGGGTGCCGTTAACTGGAAGAAAACTGATTCTGTTTATAATTATTACAGGGAGACACAAGGCTGGGATAAGGATAAAGTTAATTTCAATGTTTTTGAAGTGTCTAACCAGTTTTATACTAACGGAACTACTTACGATCCAAAGTCAATTATGCATTACGCCATTAATACCTGGGAAACTACCGATGGTTATGAAGTAAAACAGAATTATGAGCTTTCAGCAGGTGATAAAGCAATCATAGCAGCACTGTATCCAAAAGATAAAAAAGAATCAAGCCTCGTAGTACCTAAAGTGGATATAACCAATTTTGGTAAACTTTCAGTAGTTAATAATATTGCTAAAAGGGGAATCTCTATTTACCCTGTATTGGATTTAAAAACTAATTCAAAACTTGGCCAGGTTTATGTCGTGGCCCGACTGGCAGATGAAGACGGGTATTATATTAAAACAGATAATGAGCATTATAACTGGGGGGGCACGGCGGCTACCTACTTAAAAATGAACCTGCTGCCTAATTCAAAAATCAGTTATAATAAATCGGCTAAAAAAAATCTTGAATTATTCTTCCCATTTGAGCAAATGCCAGAATTATATGGTAGAAAAGTGATGATAGTTTTTGCTGTTTATCTTGATGATGTAGCAAACGGACAGATGGATAAACTTATGTATTTCTCTACGACAACGCCTCTCAGCGTTGCTAAGTAAGATATTTTGATTGGAATGACGGAGAAGGGTGAGTAATCATCTTTTCCGTCATTTTTTATTATATGGTTTCCTCTTTAAAAATATGGGGTAAATAAGGCAGAATGCCGTTATATTTGCAGTCCTAATTCGGTATTTACCGAAAATGATCGGGAAGTAGCGCAGGCCGGTAGCGCACCTGGTTTGGGACCAGGGGGTCGCAGGTTCGAATCCTGTCTTCCCGACTTAAAATTAAAAAATCCTGCCAGCCGGCAGGATTTTTTAATTTGTGAAATATTTTTTCCTCATGCATATTTTAGTAACAGGCGGGGCTGGTTTTATAGGCAGTAACCTAATCCGGACTTTATTCCAAAGTAATCCCGGAATAAGGATTACCTGTATTGATAACTTTGATACCTTTTATTCTGCCGACCTGAAGCAATTCAATATCCGGGATTTTAAAAGCAACCCTGATTTTCATTTTTTGTTCAATGACATTGCCACCACTTCCCCGGAAGAATTAAATGAATTAATAACCGAACCGGTAGATGCTATTGTTCATATAGCTGCCAAGGCAGGTGTAAGACCGAGTATTCAAAACCCGTTGGCGTATCAGCAAACCAACGTTATTGGTTTGCAGTACCTGCTTGATTTTGCCAAACAAAAAAATATAAAGCAATTTGTTTTTGCTTCCAGCAGCAGTGTGTATGGCGTTAACGACCACTATCCCTGGAAAGAAGACGAACGACTAATGCCCATCAGCCCTTATGCCATGACAAAACTTTCAGGGGAAATGCTCGGTCATGTATACAGCAAGCTTTATGGTATCCGTTTCATTGCATTGCGTTTTTTTACAGTATATGGCCCTGCACAACGACCAGATCTGGCTATTCATAAATTTACCAAAGCAATACTTAAAGGCGAACCGGTTACTATGTATGGTGATGGCAGTACGAGCCGGGATTATACCTATGTGGATGATATCGTACAGGGTGTAATAGCAGCCATGCACTATGACAAATCCAATTTTGAGGTAATAAATCTTGGAAATAATTATACCATCTCACTAAAAGAACTTGTAAGGGCAATTGAAGAAGTTACTGAGAAAAAAGCTTTAATTGAACAGTTACCTGAACAACCCGGGGATGTGCCAAAAACCTTTGCAGATATTACAAAAGCAAAGGAGCTGTTTGGTTATCATCCCCGGACAAAATTGAAAGATGGCTTGAAAAAATTCTATGATTGGTTTGTGGAGAATGAAGGGCTGCTGATGTAATAACTACATCGTAACATCTGACGTGTGGTTTACTTCCCTTTTTGCATGATAAACCTTTCGTACATTATATGTTTTCTTATTCTGCGATTCAAAATAGGTCCTGGTATTAATATCTGCCACAATACCGATTGTTATAAATTGTATGCCTCCTATCAGTAAAATCAAACCCAGTATTAATAAAGGCTTACCACCAATATCATTGCCCATTAATTTCAGTACCAGCAGGTAAATATTTATTAAAATTCCAATACCCAAACTCATAAAACCAATCGGGCCGAACAGGTGCATGGGTTTTTGCATATACTTTCGCATAAAAACCATCAGCACCAGGTCACTCATTACTTTGAAAGTACGGTTGATACCATATTTGCTTTTTCCATGTATCCGGGCATGATGTTTTACATCGACCTGGGTAATTTTTGCTCCCTGTAGTTTTGCTAACACAGGAATAAACCGATGCAATTCCCCATACAACCCGAGTTCTTCTGCGATTTCTCTTTTGAAAATTTTTAATGTGCATCCATAATCCTTTATATAAACACCCGTCATCCTGCGGATAAGTGCATTAGCAATTTTGCTGGGTATTTTACGGAGTATGAAACCGTCTTTCCTGTTTTTTCTGTTGCCTGCCACTACATCCCAATCTTCTTTTTTCAACAACTCCAGCATGGCCGGTATATCGGTAGGATCATTTTGCAAATCCCCATCTAACAGGGCTACATACTTGCCGCGGGAATAATCAATGCCCGCAGTCATAGCAGTACTCTGGCCATAATTTTTTCTCAGCTCCACTAAAATTGTTCTGTCATCAGCAAATTCAAGTATTTGTTGTTTGGTTTTATCAGAAGATCCATCATCTACCAACACTACTTCATAATCAATGCCGCTTAATGCCGAACGTACTGATTCCAGCAGAGGCCTGATGTTCTCTGCCTCGTTCATTACTGTAATTACGACTGATAATTCCCGCATAGTGATAGACTGTTGCAGTAAAGGTAAGAAAGAGAGAGTAGATGATAACGGATAGATGACAGGGGATAGATTTTTAATGTAACAAGCGGTCCAAACTAACTTTTTGTTTATTGCAATATCATCCGCTATCAATCGCCATCCTGCATCAGTTGTCTTATATAATCAAACCGGCTAGTTCCAGGCTTCTTTTTTTTAATTTCCGGGTTTCTATTTCTTGAATGATAGGTTCTGGTAAAAGAATAAGTGATGTTCCGTTTTCCTTCCACCAGCAATTTTCTTTTAATTTCAAAAAAGATATGACACCCACTACATATTTTCTGCCCTCCCGGACATGCCATTCTTCTATCCATTCAAAATGTTCAGGTACGATAAGTGACAGGTCATCAAAGCTTATATAAACCCGGAGAAAAAAATCATTGCTTAACTCATGCGGCTGATGGTGGTATAATTTTTTATATTCATATTTATACTCGTATCGCAAGGCTGAAATATCACTGAGTAAAGCAGATGCCGTAGGGAAACTGCCCGCACCTTTGCCATAAAAAAATTGCTTGTCGGCAAAACTGCTTTCTATAACTACACCATTATACTCATTTTTTACAAAGGCAAGATGCTCATGGTAATTTACAAATTGTGGTAAAACAAAAGCTGCGACTTTCCCGTTTTGTAGTTTCTGTGCCTGTGCTACTAATTTAATTTCCTGTTTTTTGGCTTTGGCTACTACAGCATCAGTGGCATGAATGGATTGGATACCATGAAATAATATTTCACCCGGTCTTTCCATGATACCGTACGCATGAGTAAGCAAAAAAGTCCATTTATTTACTGCATCATACCCTTCCACATCTAATTTTGGGTCACTTTCTGCAAAACCAGCCTGTTGTGCCAGCAGTAACGCTTGTTTAAAATCAAGGCCTTCTTCAAATATTTTAGTGAGGATAAAATTGGTTGAGCCGTTTACAATCGCTTTAATAGAATGCAGCAGGTCGTTGTCATAATATTCTTCCAGGTTTCGGATCACAGGAATAGAAGCACAGGCTGCTGATTCATATAAAAAGGAACGTCCTGTTTGTTGCTGTAGCTGAAGCAATGCCGGTAAATGCTCCGCTATCATTTTCTTGCTGGCACTTACTACATCTTTACCATTTTTCAATGCAATGCTTACTATTTCAAAGGCGGCATCGGCATCGTCAATCACTTCTACAATTACATTGATGTCCTGATCATTTAGCAATTCATATTTATCGATAGTAAATAAAGTAGCTGGTGCATTTCTTTTCTTTACAGGGTTTTTGATACAAACCTTTTTTATTGACGCCTTTAAAGAAGGAGTTTGTTGCAATACTTTATACAAACCTTCACCTACTACGCCAAAGCCGAAAAGACCGATAGTTAATTTTTTATGTGTTTGCATTACTGGATTATGATTTCGTTTTCGTTTTTATTTTGTTTTAACGCCACTGAATTAAATGCATGTTTGAGGTCATAAATGAGATCATCTGCTTCTTCTAAACCAACCGAAAGACGAATGAGGCTGTCAGCTACTCCGGCAGCTTGTCTTTTTTCTGCAGGTATAGATTTATGTGTCATCTGGGCCGGGTGACATAGCAAACTTTTTACACCTCCAAGACTTTCAGCCAGTTTGAAATATTTGGTAGAGGTTACAAATTCCGTAGCTGCTTCTTCAGAGTCATTTTTCAATGTGAAGGATACTATACCACCAAAACCTTTGGCCTGTTTTGCAGCAATGTCGTGGTTCACATGATTTTTTAACCCCGGATAAAAAACTTTGTCAACAGCAGGATGAGTTTCTAAAAATTCAGCGACAGCCTGTGCATTGATACAATGTTGTTTTATACGAAGAGGTAATGTTTCAATACCCCTAATCACCAACCAACTGTCAAAAGGAGAGAGAATAGCCCCGCTGGCATTTTGGATGAATTTAATTTTTCCCCCTAACTCTTTTTCTTTCGTCACCACCAAACCTGCAATTAAATCACTGTGGCCACCAAGATATTTGGTAGCAGAATGAACTACAATATCAGCTCCCAGCAAAAGAGGCTGTTGTAAGGCGGGTGAAGCAAAAGTATTATCCACGCAAAGTAAAGATTGGTTGGCCCTGGCAATTTTACCGATCGCTTCAATGTCGGAGATTTTCAATGTTGGATTGGTAGGTGTTTCTATCCAGATGAGTTTTGTTTTTGGAGTGACTGCGTTGAAAACATTTTCAACTTTCGTTGTATCAACGTAATTAACGGTGATTCCAAACTTTTGGTAGATATGGGTGAATAAACGAAATGCCCCACCATAAATATCATCAACAGCAAGAATCTCATCACCTGCTTTTAATAATTTTATTACTGCATCTATGGCGGCTAACCCACTGCCGAAAGCAATCCCTACAGAGCCATTTTCTAATCGGGCAATAACATCTTCCAGTATTGCCCTTGTCGGATTTCCTGTCCGGGCATAATCAAACCCCTTGTTTACTCCCGGCGCTTCCTGGACAAAGGTGGATGTTTGGTAAATGGGAACCGAGAGAGCCCCGGTTAGCGGATCAACTGGAATGCTGTGAATTAATTGTGTTGCATTGTTACTCATTTTCTTAGATTTTTTTGCCCCATCCATTTTTAAAGGTGAGGAGGGTTTTAAAATTTGTTAGCGATCTTTTAAAACACTTACAAGAAAGATGAGTAGTAATTATCAGGGAACTTATCTTATTGCCTGTTGAGTTAAGGGAATAAAAAAAGCTCACCTGACAAATCAGATGAGCTTTAATATATTCAAAGAAAATATTTCGGAGCTTTTAATCTGACTTATCTGTCTTTCGTTATTAACGAAAGCTGGAATTGGCACCTTTTCCCGATAAAATCGGAATAGGTTGTCAAGGCTTCATCGGGCCATTACCCTCTGCCTTTCTTGATAAGTATGTATAAAGAACTAATGTAAAGATAATGATGTGCATCTGGAATTTCCAAATCGAAGTTTAATTTTTTTACAAACAACTGTTTGGTTACAAAGCAAGAGTAAGGCTGGGAAAGAGTTTCAAGGAAATTTTTTTTATCCAGACTGAAATGAAGTGAGGGCTATTTAATTATCTTATTTCCTCTCCCAGGTTTACACACATTGATTTTACTCCAAAAAAAGGAGAACCCCGATACAATCGGAGTTCTCCTTTACTGTTATTAACCGTCCGTATGAATATTTTAATTCATAACTGTTTCTTTCTCTAACTTGGTTCCCGTATACATCCAGGCTTTCGGCTCTTTTATTTTTTTACTTTTTACCTTTTTACCTTTTACTACTACTGGCTCTTCTTTAGCTTCTGCCGGCACAAATACTGCTGCTGGATTTTGCGCATTATAACCTTTGCCAATTGCAATATTTAAAACATTTGTTTCCTTATCAAAAATCAATGTGCCTTCAGCAACATCTTTTCCATCCTCTGTTTTTTGTGCAGGTATTTTATAAGTAGCGGGTGATTTTCTGAGCATAGCTTTAATCTTTCCCTGGGGCAAACCTTCAATCCAAACCAGTCCTTTATTTTGCTCATCTAAACTTATAGTAACACTTGCTGCATCAGCATTGGTGGTTGACTCATATTTACCGATAGCGGGAAATATATCTGCTGTCGTCAATGCTGGTCGTGGTGCTATATACTTTCCTTGATAGGGTGACCTGATAGAGTCAACAGTAGGGTTCTTTTTTGCATCCCATGGCTGCTGCGCATTTGCTGATACGGCTAATAAGGACAAAGCAATTACACCCATTATTTTAATGGTCTTTTTCATAAGTAAATATTTTAAATGATTTAATTGATACCCGATACCCTACTTCAAAATACTGTGCCAAAATATTTTTTTGGGGATAACTCAATGAATTTTTTTTCAAAACAAACCCGCTATTTAACTGTTATTATCGAACAATACTGATTCAGTACCTTCGTCAACCACCGTATGACAAAAAAGAATAACAGTAAACAGGATATCGTAATTCCCAATCATGAATTTATAGAAGTGTTTGGCGCAAGGGTACACAACCTGAAGAATATTGATATTTCTATTCCCAAAAATAAGTTGGTAGTTATAACTGGTATCAGCGGCAGTGGTAAATCATCACTGGCTTTTGATACAATCTATTCGGAGGGACAGCGCAGATATATGGAGACGTTTGGTGCATATGCCAGACAGTTTATTGGTGATATGGAACGACCGGATGTAGATAAAATAACCGGGCTTTCTCCTGTTATTTCTATTGAACAAAAAACGACGAATAAAAATCCCCGGTCAACAGTGGGTACAGTGACGGAGATTTATGATTTTCTCCGCTTATTATTTGCAAGAATCGGGGAAGCTTATTCTTATAACACTGGTAAGCGAATGGTAAAGTGGAGTGAAGAAGAAATAGTGGAAAATATTTTCAAAAAGTATAAGGGGAAAAAAATTGCTTTACTGGCTCCATTGGTTCGTGGCAGAAAAGGGCACTACCGGGAATTGTTTGAGGATGTACG
>JBKJLR010000181.1:0-4841 GCA_046596865.1 Chitinophagaceae bacterium | reverse complement strand
GCATCATTTATTTCCTTTATTATTACTTCGGAAACAAGATCAGGAACAGTGGCAGTGGCTTTTTCCAATTTGATCCTGTTATGCATTTCTCCTGTACCCAAAAAACTTTTGTAAAGCCTTTCTTGTATATAGCGGCCCAGATCGTCAGAGTCAACAGTATCACGGTTAACGGTAACAATACCTATTTCGTTAACCCGTACAAGCAATATTTTTTCAGCGGGCCGAAAACCTGCCAGTGCTTTCCCCGAGGCTATTATTAATATAAAGAGTAAAAAATACCGGAACATAAAGGGATTTAATTTATACAGTAGATAAAGTTAATGATCTCCCGCAGGATAGCCATTTAAAAAAGCAATTCGCTGACAACGAATCGCTTTTGGTTGAAATTTTTGAAAGGAAATTATTTCATCAGGTCTTTCGTAGACTCCATAATAGGATGGGGTCCATGTACTGACGGATTTTGACTGAACGCCGCAAGTTTTCGAAAAAAACCTGAAACACAGGTTACTTTATTTCATTCAGTTCCAGCCAACGAAATTCTTTTTCATCCAGCAGCCGGGTTACTTCGCCGATACGAACGGAAAGTTGTTGCAGGTCTTCAAAAACAGTGTTGCTATTATTCAATTTTTTTGTAACGACTTCTTTTTCTTTTGTCAGTTCAGCGATTTCTTTTTCTAGTTGTTCGAATTCTCTTTTTTCTTTGTAAGAGAGTTGTCGTTTTTGGGTTTTAGCTGCTGAAGGTTGGCTGCTGTTTGTTTTGTCCTCTCCAGGGTTTTCCATTGCCGGTAGCAGGTTATCGGCCATCGCTATCCGGTACTGCGAATAATTACCCGGAAAATCCCTGATTACGCCATTTCCTTCAAAAACAAATAAATGATCAACCAGCCGGTCCATAAAATAACGGTCATGCGATACAATGAGCAAACATCCGGGAAACTCACTTAAAAAATTTTCAAGTACACCAAGAGTGGGCAGATCTAGATCATTGGTTGGCTCATCGAGTATCAGGAAGTTGGGATTACGGAATAAAATGGACAATAAATGCAGTCTTCTTCGCTCACCCCCACTTAATTTACTGATGTAAGTATATTGTTTATCCGGATCAAATAGAAATAACTGGAGAAATTGGGCCGCACTCAGGGTGCCGCCGCTGGCCAACGGAAAATGTTCGGCAATATCTTTTACATATTCAATTACCCGCATATCATCTTTTACCACCAGACCTAGTTGAGAGTAGTTGCCAAATATTACCGTATCGCCAATATTAACTTTACCGCTATCCGGCTTTTCTATACCCTGGAGAATGTTGATAAAGGTGGATTTACCAGTTCCATTTTTTCCGGCTACACCAATGCGTTCCCCCTTTTTAAAAGTGTAATCAAATCCCTTCAGTAATATTTTTTCGCCATAGCTTTTATTTAATTTCTTTAACTCCGCTATTTTGCCTCCGAGGCGATTCATCTTCATGTCTAATTGAAGCTGCTCATCAACGATTTGCTGTTTTGCCTTTTTCTCCACCACATAAAAATTATCCTGTCGGCTTTTGCTTTTGGTGGTTCTGGCTTTTGGTTGCTTCCTCATCCATTCCAGTTCACGACGGTACGTATTTTTTGCTTTATCAATACTTGCCATATCATTTTCTATCCGGGCTGTTTTCTTTTCCAGGTAGTTTTGATAGTCTCCTTTATGTACATATATATTACTGCCTTCCATTTCCCATATCTCAGTGCAGGCAGCATCCAGGAAATAACGGTCGTGGGTAACCAGCAGCAGCGTTATATTTTCTTTGTCAAAATAATGTTCCAGCCACTCCACCATTTCCACATCCAGGTGGTTGGTGGGTTCATCCATTATCAGCAGCACATGTTTATGTTCAAAGCCGATATCAATCAATGTTTTTGCTAATGCTACTCTTTTCCTTTGCCCACCACTTAATTTATTTACGGGTTGTTGTAACTGGTGAATATTTAATTTGTCCAGCACCTGTTTTACCTTAGCGTCAAAATCCCAGGCGCCGAGGTCGTCCATTTTTATTATGGCATCACTTAATTTATCCGGGTCGCCATTTTCACCGAGCAATTCAAATTCCTTAATTGCATTGATAATGGGATGGTTGTGAAAGAAAATATTATCCAGCACAGATTTTTCTTCAACAAAGGATGGCTCCTGTTCAAGTAATACTACATCCACATCTTTGTTGATCCAGACTTTCCCTTCATCGGCATTTTCTTTCCCCGCCAAAATTCTCAGTAAGGTAGATTTCCCAGTGCCATTCCTGGCTACCAGTGCAATTTTGTCGCCTTCTTCAATATTAAAAGAAATGTTTTCAAATAATGGCTGAATACCGTAACTCTTGGTCAATCCCTCAACAGAAACATAGTGCATGTAGCAAAGATAACCCTAATGACCTGCAAGATAGATAAGCAGGCAAAGAATCATAGTGGTGGCAATTATGATGATAAGTGAATATTTTTCCCGCCGGTTATTTTTCTCCGTTTTTTGAATAAAGGTGGACAATTGCTGCCCCGCTATTTCATTGCCTTCCGATAATTTGTATAGCTGTGGTATAATGTCATTTACAAACTGCTTTGGCAGCGGATGCATAGCCCGGAGAATAGTGCTGATTATTTGCCCGTTTGTATCAACCTCATTGAATTTTTTAAGTTGTTCAATCGTTCCATCAGGCAGCAGGCCCAAAACATATTGTTTCAATCCTTCTTTATCCATCCGAAAAGCATCAAGAGTAGAAACATATTTTTCTAATTCCAGTGCCTGTTTCAATACAAATACTGGTGTGACGACACCCTGCCGCTTTCTTTTGCCAATACTCTGATTGTACCACCTTTGTTGAAGGTAATATTCTTTTTTAGCCGGGTTTGTCAGAATTTCATAGGCCTCTTTTATTTCTGTAAACTGTGCGGAGGCATAAGGGTCATTTTGATTTTTGTCAGGATGGTATTGTTGCGCTAATATGCGAAAGGCTTTCTTTATCTCTTGTTGAGTGGCAGAAGATTCCAGCTGCAAAATGTTATAATAATCTTTGATATGCATGACTGTTTGCGAAGATAGGAGTTAGGGGTTTCATACTTTTATCAGGTATTATAACTAAACCGGCCTTGTTTTTGTAGATTTACTTTTAATGTAGCAGCCGTCAATTCATTTTAAAATATAATACTATGAATAGCGATTTTAAAAACAACCGAAGAGAATTTTTAAAAATAACCGGGAAAGCCGGTTTGGTTGTGGGTGTTGCCGCTACTATTCTCCCTTCATGGGCCTGTGCACCCGGTAAAGCAGCTATGGTTGTTACAAGCGGAGAAGAAATACCCTTTGAACAACAACCACTTCCCTATGCATACACTTCCCTTGAGACGATAATTGATGCTATGACGATGGAGATACATTATTCTAAACATGCAGCGGCATATGCTAAAAATCTCGCTGATGCACTAAAAGCGGAGAATGTAGATACTGCAAAAGAAAAACTTACTTCCTTGCTTGGTAAAATATCGAAATACTCAGCTAAGATTCGAAATAATGGCGGCGGGCATTATAATCATGAATTTTTCTGGAAAAGTATGCGAAGCCCCGTTGAGTCAAATGCTCCCCAGTCTGTTCTCATGAATGTAATCACCAAAGACTTTGGATCTTTTGATGCTTTGAAAACCCAGTTTTCTGATGCTGGTAAAAACAGGTTTGGCAGCGGCTGGGCATGGTTGGTGAAAACAACGGATAAAAAATTGGTTGTTTATTCAACACCCAACCAGGATAACCCTTTGATGGATATAAGCGAAGTAAAAGGAACACCGCTGCTGGGCCTTGATGTTTGGGAACATGCTTATTATCTTAAATATCAGAATCGCCGCCCGGATTATATAAATGCCTGGTGGAAGGTGGTGGATTGGACAGCTGTCCAAAAAAGATTTGATGCAGCTTAGTATTTACTTCAGGTACTTATTAAAGAAATCAATAGTCCGTTGCCAGGCGAGTTTCGCCGCTTCTTCATTGTACCTTGTCGGTGCGGTATCATTATGAAAAGCATGATTTGCTCCTTCATACATGTATGATTCATAGATAATATTATTTTTTTTCAACGCTTCTTCGAAAACAGGGATTCCTGCATTTACTCTTTCATCGAGACTCCCGTAATGCATTTGAATAGCTGCTTTTATTTTCGAAACATCTTCCACCACAGGTTGCCGGCCATAAAAAGGAACGGCTGCTTTTAATGAAGGAACATTTATTGCCAGGTTGTTAGCCATGGCTCCTCCCCAGCAAAAGCCTACACAGCCAAAATGGCCATTGCAATCTTTCCTTCCCGGTAAATAATCAAAAACTTTTATAAAATTCTGCAGGTTATCTTCTGCTTTTAATTGTTGAAATTTCATCCTGGCTTCATCTTCATTCTCCGGTGTGCCGCCGAGGGATGATAATGCATTGGGAGCAATGGCGAGATACCCCGCTTTTGCAGCACGACGGGCCACATCTTCGATATGAGCATTCAATCCACGGTTTTCATGTATTACGATTATTGCGGCATATGGTTTTTCTTCTTTTGGCCTTGCCACATATGCATGCATAGCTCCATTAACACCTGGATAAGTTATTCTCTCAGTAAAAAGATCGTCTTGTTTAGTAACGGCAGCATGGGCATAGTTTACTTCCAGCAACGGCAGTAGTGTCATAGCGGCTGCTGTGCTTCCGGCGAGTAGCGCAAGGCGGCGTAAAAATTCATTTCTGGTGAGCGGCTTGTGGGTGTACTCGTCGTACAGGTTAATAATTTGCTGATCCATAAATACTAAATTAAAGGATACTAAAGTTAAGCAGAATAGTAAAATGAA
>JBKJLR010000068.1:0-12246 GCA_046596865.1 Chitinophagaceae bacterium | reverse complement strand
GCTAACCGGGCTATTATTTTCAGCAGCCCTGTATGGTCTCCAAAAGGAAAAAATGCTGTTTTGGATATACGTTCGCAGGATAATAAAGACCGCTGGCTGATGTTGTTTGATACGGCGACAGGTAAATTAAAATTATTAGACCGGCAACGGGATGAAGCATGGATTGGTGGGCCGGGAACAGTAAGTTTTGGTGGTGGTATTACCGGCTGGACAGATGAAAATACTTTTTGGTATCGGTCAGAAGCCACAGGCTATTCGCATCTGTACACCATTAATGTTGTAACCGGAGAAAAGAAAACATTGACTTCAGGAAAATATGAAGTTCAGCAGGCCCAACTATCAAAAGATAAAAAATATTTTTTTATCACTACCAATGAAGTGCATCCCGGTGAGCAGCAATTTTACCGGCTATCCATTGCCGATGGTAAAAAGGAAAAGATAACAACCATGACAGGCGCCAACCAGGTTACTGTTTCGCCAGATGAAAAACAATTGGCCATCCTGTATTCCTACTCTACCAAACCATGGGAATTGTATTTGCAGGAAAATAAAGTGGGTGGAAAGATCGAGCAAATAACTAACCAGGCACAAAGTGAAGAATTTAAATCATACACCTGGAAAGATCCGGAGGTGATAAGCTTTGCTGCAAGGGATGGCGCACAAGTATATGCAAGATTATACAAACCTGCTACTCCACATCCCAACAAACCGGCCGTGATATTTGTGCATGGCGCTGGTTATTTGCAGAATGCACATAAATGGTGGAGTAGTTATTTCCGTGAGTACATGTTCAACAATTTGCTTGCAGATAACGGTTATTATGTGATGGACATTGATTTTCGTGGAAGTGCTGGCTATGGGAGGGATTGGAGAACGGGTATTTATCGTTTTATGGGCGGAAAGGATCTGAATGATAATGCAGATGCTGCGAAATACCTGTCGGCAAATTTTGGTGTTGACCCAAAAAGAGTGGGTGTATATGGCGGTTCGTATGGCGGCTTCATCACCTTAATGGGAATGTTTACTCAGCCTGATGTATTTGCTGCAGGTGCAGCCTTGCGACCTGTTACAGATTGGGCCAATTATAATCATGGTTATACGGCCAATATTCTTAACGAACCATTTAATGATAGCCTGGCATACAGAAAAAGCTCACCGTATTATTTTGCAGAAGGATTGAAAGGAAATTTATTGATTTGTCATGGCATGCTGGATGTAAATGTTCATTACCAGGATGCGGTGAAACTAACACAACGGTTGATTGAGTTGGGAAAAAATAATTGGGAACTGGCAAGTTACCCGATGGAAGATCATGGTTTCGTAGAACCAAGTAGCTGGACAGATGAATATAAAAGAATCTTGAAATTATTTGAAACGGTATTGAAGAATTAGTATCAGTTTATTGTTTATAGTCTATTGTTTAGAGGGAAAATTTTCTATTTTGCTTTGCAGGAGATATTATACTTATCAAGTGTTTTTGAAAATAAACGACCCAACCATAGACCCGAAACTATAAACCACAAACTTCTCTATATTTGTAACCTAACAAACGGTTATGGCAAAACAGATTGAAGATTTTGATGCGAACCTGGCAGGTGAAGAAGGGAAGTCGGAAGAAACGAAGGCCAGTTGGTTCAAACGTATCAAAAAAGGGATTAACACCAAAACCTCCGAGAAAAAAGAAACACCTGAAGGACTTTGGGTGAAATGCCCCGACTGTAATTTTATTGGTACAGTTTCAGAATTGCGGGAGAACTTATTTGTTTGTCCTAAATGCAGTTTCCACCATCGCATTACCAGCAGTGAATACTACGAGATATTATTTGACGATAACGTATTTATTGAATTGTTTGAAAATATCCGGAGTAAAGACTTCCTGGAATTTACCGACCTGAAACCTTATAAAAAAAGACTGGAAGATATCTGGAGTAAAACAGATCTGAAAGACTCGATGCGGGTGGCGGTAGGAAAAGTGAGTGGTAATGATATTGTAATTGCCTGTATGGACTTTGAGTTCATTGGTGGATCGTTGGGCAGTGTAATGGGAGAAAAATTTTCCCGGGCAGTTGATTATTGTATGCAACATAGAATACCGTATATGGTTATCAGCAAAAGCGGTGGTGCCAGGATGATGGAAAGTGCTTTCTCTTTAATGCAATTGGCCAAGACAAGCGGCAAGTTATCACAACTAAGTGATGCCAGGATTCCCTATATTTCTTTATTAACCGACCCCACCTTTGGTGGCATTTCGGCTTCTTTTGGTATGCTGGGCGATTTAAATATTGCAGAGCCTGATGCCCTGATTGGATTTGCAGGCCCCAGGGTTATTAAAGAAACAATTAAAAAAGATTTACCCCCGGGCTTCCAGCGCAGTGAATTTGTGCTGGAGCATGGCTTTCTCGATTTCATTGTGCCAAGAAAAGAGTTGAAAGAAAAATTGGCAATAGTGCTTTCACTTTTCAAAAATTAATTTTGCTAAAAGTTCATAGGGGTAACTCATGGCCTTGTCGTCTGCAATAAACCAATAAACTATAAACCAGGAACTATTACAGATGGCAGAGCTAAAAAACAGGCAGGCTTATCATGAATACTTCATTGATGCAAAATATGATGCGGGGATGGTATTGCTTGGTACTGAAGTAAAATCACTCCGGGCCGGAAGGGCAAGTTTTAACGACAGTTACTGCCTGATTGATAATGGGGAACTGTGGCTTAAATCATTACATATTGCTGAATACACACATGGTAATTTAAATAATCATGATCCGGTAAGAGATAGGAAATTATTGTTGAAAAAAAGGGAAATACAAAAGATAGCCGCCAAGTTGAAGGAAAAAGGGTACACCATAGTCCCACTGAGTATATATTTCAAAGACAGGTTAGCCAAGATTGAAATAGGCCTGGCCAAAGGCAAGAAACTTTATGATAAAAGGGAAACCACCAAACAAAAAGATGTGGAAAGAGAAATGAAACGTTTTCTGAAATAACCTGTGTAAAACTTCGTTTCAGTGTGGAATAGTTTTTGCCGATATTACAACTTTATGCGCAAAGGAATATTTATAGGTTTATTATTGCTATCCCTTCACTCTCATTCCCAATCCGTATTTGGTTACTGGTACGGCAATGCTAACGTAAAAACAAATAGTTCTGCAAATAATTACCTGGTTGAAATGGTATTACAACCGGAAAAGAATTATGTAAAAGGGATACTGAACTATTACTTTAAAGATACGTATCGGAGCGTCCAGGTAAAAGGTAATTACAATGCTGCCACCCGGCAGTTAAGCTTGTATGCTATCCCGATAGTATATCATGGTTCCATTTCCAGTTTCGAAGTGGATTGTATTATGAATATGCAGGCGACTTTACGGGTGGCACAGGCTGGTTCAGAACTCCTGGGTTCCTTTATTGGCTTGCCTGATTATAAAAACATATGTCCCAATATCAACTTTAAGCTCACTTTAAACGCCGACATCAGCAAGAAAGATTCTGTATTGAAAGCGATCAGCGAATACAAAGAGAATTTCCAGGTATGGAAGCCATCTTATGACGATACCCTGGTAGCTGTTAACATTACTCCCCGCAAAGTAGTCAACTATGTAACCGAGAGTGAATACACAAAAAGAGAGAATGTAATCACTAATGAAATAGAAGTTGAATCAGACAGCATTCAGGTGGATGTGTATGATAACGGCGAAGTAGATGGCGATATAATTTCTGTTTTTTTTAATAAACAACTCATTCTGAATAGCCAGAAGCTTACTCACAAATCTATACACATATACCTGGCACTTGATACCACAAAAAACAGTAATGAAATATCCATGTTTGCAGAAAACCTGGGCTTAATTCCACCCAATACAGCGTTAATGGTCATTAATGACGGGAAAAAGAAATATGAGATCCGTGTTTCCAGTAACCTGGAGAAAAATGCCACAATTCGAATCAGACGAAAAAAAGGAAATTAATTTGATCTAAAATAATTCCGGTTGATTACTTTCTTTACTTTTTACCCATTCCATTTCCGTTGATTTACTGTAATCAGCCAGTTTGGTTCCCACGGTTCTGTACCCTGTCACTTCGGCGATCTTAGCAACCTTTAATTTCCCTTTTCGTATCTGTGCACCTCTCCCCTGTTGCATAGCCAGTACCGGCTCATCCATAGTGGTAACAGCTTCGACATAATTACCATCTCCCTCTTTAATAAACAGGAATTTATTTTTTAGTGTTGTCGTTTCAATTTTAAACCGCTTTACCATGAATTGTTTCTTTTCCAAATCAGCGTACACCGCTGTCACAATCTTAACCGGGTTGAACTTTTCAATCGCCAGAACTTTTTCTGAATCTAATTTTTGCGTCAGCTCCTGGTCTGTTATTTCGTAATTACCATCCCTGTATACCACAAGTATTTTATCATCTGCATCAAACATGCCAAGCCATTCACCTTTTTCTTCTGTATTCAATCTGCCAAACTGATCGTCATACCACAATTTTTTTCCGGCTAAGGTGGACACACCTGCTTCTTTTAAACGAACTGATTTAACAGGGTATTTAGTTATAGTGTTCCCCATACTGCTTCGTCCTTTAATCTCTAATTCAGCAAAACTGAATTCCAGATCCTTTTTATGGGCAGCACATCCTGGTGTCAGTGTAATCTTCACCAGTTCCGCTTCTCCATTCTGATTTACACTCAGGTAATGTACTTTACTTTGTTCGTCACCTTTCGTCAGGTCATACTCTTTATCTCTTGTTACACCGGTTACATTAAATCGCTTGGCAAAACTCTTACCACCTTTTCCATCAGCATAGATCATATTGTAAGTGGTCCGTTCATCATTCTTCTGAAAAACAGCAACATGAAGAATGTCTTTTCCAATAAATGTTTTGTCGGAAACCTTTACGACTTTCATAATGCCCCGTTTAGCGAAAACGATTATATCATCAAGGTCAGAACATTCAAACAACAATTCATCTTTCTTAAGCCCGGTACCGATAAATCCTTCTTCCCGGTTTACATACAGTTTGGCATTTGCCATGGCAACACTTTTGGCTTCAATAACTTCAAATTGCCTGATCTCAGTTTTCCTTTCTCTGCCCTTACCATATTTTTTCAAAAGATTCTCAAAATAAGCTACGGCATAATCGATAAGATTGTTCAGATCATATTTTACCTGCTTAATCTCTCCCTCCAGTCCTTTGATCTGCTCATTCAGTTCATCAATATCTAATTTATAAATACGTCGAACAGGCTTTTCTGTCAGCCTGATTATATCTTCTCTTGTAATTTCTCTCTTGAGTTGCTTCTTAAATGGAACAAATGCCTTATCAATTCCTTCCAGCACTTTATCCCATGTTTCATGTTTTTTCTCCAGCTCTTTGTATATTTTTTCTTCAAAAAATATTTTTTCTAATGAAGTGTAGTGCCACTTTTCCTGCAATTCATTCAACCTGATCTTTAGTTCCTCTTCCAACAGGTCTTTGGTTTTATCCACCGAGAGTTTCAACAATTCCTGCACACCAAGAAATTGTGGTTTATTAGCCACGATCACACATGCATTGGGAGAAATAGAAATTTCACAATCGGTGAATTTGTACAAGGCATCAATAGTAATATCCGGTGAAATGCCAGGTGCCAGATCAACTTGTATCTCCACTACGGCTGCCGTATTGTCGGTAACTTTTTTAATTTTGATCTTATTCTGCTCATTGGCTTTTACAATGGAATCCATCAACTGGGTGGTAGTAACTCCATACGGCACACTTTTTATCGCCAATGTTTTTTTATCTACTTCTTCAATATGTGCCCTTACTTTTACTTTGCCACTTCTCTTTCCCTGGTTATAATCTGTCACATCAATCATTCCACCGGTAAGAAAGTCAGGAAATAAATCAAATCTTTTTCCCCGTAAATGCTTTATAGCTGCTTCAATAATTTCACAAAAATTATGCGGAAGAATCTTAGTAGAAAGGCCCACCGCAATCCCATCTGCACCTTGTGCCAATAGCAATGGAAATTTCATGGGTAATGTAACCGGCTCATTTTTTCTGCCATCATAACTCAGTTGCCACTCCGTTGTCTTTGCATTAAAAGCTACTTCCAATGCAAATTTGCTTAGTCTTGCTTCAATATAACGGGAAGCTGCAGCATCATCGCCAGTTCTTACATCTCCCCAATTACCCTGTGTATCTATCAGTAAATCTTTTTGTCCCATGTTCACCAATGCATCACCAATACTGGCATCACCGTGCGGATGGTATTGCATAGCCTGGCCAATGATGTTTGCTACTTTATTGTAACGGCCATCATCCATTTCCTTCATGGCATGAAGGATACGGCGCTGCACGGGTTTCAATCCGTCTTCGATAGCTGGCACCGCCCTTTCAAGAATTACATAGGATGCATAGTCAAGAAACCATGTCTTGTACTGGCCGTGTAAACCCGTATCATTATTTCCTGTTTCTGATAGTTTGTTCTTTGCGGTACTCATTTATTATAAAAATATTTTTTGCCACAAAGCCACGAAGACACTAAGAAAACCCTTTGTGACTTTGTGCCTTCGTGGCAATTTTTTGTATTTAACGCTTAATTTAATTTTCTTCTGAAACAACCTCATCCTTTTTTCCTCCCGCCAGCTTCACATCAAAATCTTTCCACCCTTTATTTA
The DNA here is from genome assembly GCA_046596865.1 of Chitinophagaceae bacterium. Taxonomy (GTDB): domain Bacteria; phylum Bacteroidota; class Bacteroidia; order Chitinophagales; family Chitinophagaceae; genus JJ008. Next base: position 5,581 of record JBKJLR010000068.1, on the reverse strand, counting down.
CTTCACCTGTCACTTCTATTTTACCCCGGCTTATTAAATCCTTCATCCGCCACATTACAAACACATCGCCTGTTTTTATCTTCATCCGGTGTAAAGTATTGGATAACACTCTTGTTGCTTTCTGCCATTCACCGGTAATATTTTTCAAAATTTCATTGTCATAAAAACTTTCTTCTTTCCCTGCGATCTTCTTTCCCCCTTCTAATATTCTCACGGTTGCATTCTCATCCGCAATTTTTCTCCATTCATCCGGATCAATTTCAAATTCGCTCAGGGTGATCGGCCTTGCAAGTTTTTTAGCCTTTAAAAATTCTTTTGGCTGTATGTCATTTAACCATGACGGGTAAAATATATGCCCCTTCTCATTGATAAACGGAAGATTGTTCAAATATAAAACCATCACCCGGCCCTGGTATTGGGAAAACTGTGGCATGAGCCAAAAATAACCAGTCACATCATGTTGGTTCTGTGCCATCCATATCCATAATTCTTTGTCCGCATCAGCATCCAATTTTGCTTTCAATTCTTTCACCGTTTCCCTGTCATCAAAACCTCCTGCAAGGTTTTCGGGGTATGGAGATCCTTGCAACAGATCCCTCCACCAATCCAATCTTGCCTGCCAGCCTTCTTGTGTATCTATATCTTGCAGGGGTCCTACAGCAAAATCATCTTTTATCTGTATAATATCACCGGTCAGTGTTTCATCCATCTTTATTACCTGCTTCATCAGGTCCACTTCACTTTCATTAAAAACTATGTGTATCATTTTGTATTAGTATTATTGGGTTGGGTTATATAATAAACACAGGTAGTAAAAAAATTCCGCACAAAAGGAATTGCTTTAATTACTATTGATTGTGTTCTTGGTTTCCATCCAAATTTCCACTCATATATCGGGTTTATAAAATAATGCCGGGAATGCAGCAAACTATAACCTTCTTTTTTTGATATTTGAACAAATCTTTCTATACTGATTCCCGTATCCCTGATCTCCATCATTTCTTCTACATTTTCCTTCTTTGTTTTCAGAATCCATTTGTAAATACCACGGGGCAACAAATGAATATAAGGCAGTCTTGAAATCTTTGACTTACATATTTGCTGGTGACCGCCGAACGGCATATACCAGGGCGGAAAACCAAAAAACACAATACCATCAGACTTCAGAAAATTTTTCATCCAGCCAATCAGTTTAGCCTGGTCATGGATATGCTCAATCACATCTTTCAGCACAATAATGTCAAACAGCCCGTTGAAATCTTTTTCTACATCCACTTGGTAAACGTCCTTCACTACAAACTTTAATCGTCCGGCAACAATATCTTCAGGTAAATAGTTTTTTGCATTTTCAATTCTAGACGCATCCAGTTCCACTCCAACCCCTACACATCCCTTATTAATAAAGGCTTTTAAAACCCCACCTTCCCCGCAACCAATTTCTAATACCCGCATTCCTGCCTTTACTAAAAATTTTTCTTCTATAAATGGAATTACATATTTCTCAGCGTTCAGCACCTGAATGTCAAAGTATCTTTTTCTATCGGCGTGAAATTCAAACAAACTATTAATTGGCTTCTACTGGTGCGTCAAGTTCGACTTTCAAATTATTAATAATAAACTCCTGCCTGTCCGGTGTATTCTTGCCCATATAGTATTCCAGCAATTGCTGAATATGTTCACCTTCTTCCACTCTCATCAATTGCTTTCTCATACCGGTTCCAATAAACTGTCCAAATTCATCCGGGCTTATTTCACCCAACCCTTTAAAACGGGTTACTTCCGGTTTTGTTCCCAATTTCTTCATTGCCACTTGTTTCTCCTGTTCACTGAAGCAATAAATTGTTTCCTGTTTATTACGTACCCGGAACAATGGCGTTTCCAATACATATACTTTTTCATGCTTCACCAGGTCAGGAAAGAATTGCAAAAAGAAAGTCATCAGTAATAAACGAATATGCATTCCATCCACATCCGCATCAGTAGCAATCACTACATTATTAAAACGAAGTTCTTCCAGGCCTTCTTCTATATTCAGAGCATGTTGCAACAGGTTAAACTCTTCATTTTCATATACCACTTTCTTGGTCAGTCCAAAACAGTTCAGCGGTTTACCCCGCAGACTGAACACCGCCTGTGTTTCCACATTTCTTGCTTTGGTAATAGAACCACTGGCACTATCCCCTTCTGTAATGAAAATGGTAGTTTCTTTTTGTTTCGCCACAAACTCTTCTTTTCCTTTGGCGGGAGCTTCATCATTGAGGTGAAAACGGCAATCCCTCAATTTTTTATTATGGAGGTTAGCCTTTTTAGCTCTTTCATTCGCCAGCTTACGGATGCCTGATAATTCTTTTCGTTCCCTTTCGCTTTGCTCGATACGTTTTTTTAAACCATCGGCTGTAGCAGGATTTTTATGCAGGTAATTATCTAATTCTTTACCCAAAAAATCCATTACAAACTGCCGCATACTTTGTCCTTCCGGTTCTACATTGATGGAGCCTAGTTTGGTTTTTGTCTGCGATTCAAAAACCGGCTCTACCACTCTTACCGAAACAGCCGCCACGATCCCTGTCCTTATATCCGATGAATCATAATCTTTCTTAAAGAAATCCCGTATCGTTTTGACATAGGCCTCACGGAAAGCCTGCTGGTGTGTGCCACCTTGTGTTGTGTGCTGACCATTTACAAAACTGTAAATATCTTCTCCGTATTCGTTGGTGTGAGAAATAGCGACTTCAATATCATTGCCACTAAGGTGAATGATCGGATAACGGATTTCATCTTCATTGGTTTTGCGTTGCAATAAATCAAGCAGTCCATTTTTACTGATAAAACTTTTCCCATTGAAAATAATTTTCAGTCCTGCATTTAAAAAACAATAATTCCAGATTTGATTTTCCAGGAATTCCGGATGAAATTTAAAGTGTAAGAATACAGTTTCATCAGGGATAAAAGTAACCAGCGTACCGTTTTGTTCAGTGGTCTTTGTTTCCTTATGTTCTTTTATTAATACCCCTCTTTGAAACTCCGCTGTCTTTTCCTTTCCTTCCCGCACAGCAGTCACTTTAAAATAATTACTCAGTGCATTTACTGCTTTTGTACCCACTCCATTCAACCCTACACTTTTTTGAAAAGCTTTACTGTCGAACTTGGCGCCGGTATTCACCTTACTGACCACATCCACCACCTTACCCAGGGGAATGCCCCGCCCATAATCCCTTACCGTTACTGTTTTTCCTTCAATATTGAGTTCCAGAATTTTGCCATGCCCCATCGCAAACTCATCAATGCAGTTATCCATCACTTCTTTCACCAGCACATAAATGCCATCATCCGGTGATGAGCCATCGCCCAATTTACCAATATACATTCCCGGCCTCAGACGGATATGTTCTTTCCAGTCGAGAGATTTTATACTGTCCTCATCATACTTAAAGAGGTCGGACGTTTCTTTTTCTTTAGCCATTTCTCACTGCGTTTTTCAGAGATATTTTGTTTACCAGCTTCAGTTCATTCTTTAACTATCAAACTCTTCATCCAACCTCAATCACTTTCCAAAGCAAAAGCTGTATTACACAAGCCCCTCATCCGAAGTTTTTGGAGAGGCCGGGCAAATATACCAAAACCCGTTCTACTGCTCTGATTTGTAGTTATTCACAGCTGGGGAAAATATATTCCCTGGATAATAAATTTTACTAACTAAATCCCGGATTTCTCCTTTATCGTAAATGTGGTTTCAAATCAACTAAAAACCAAAGATTATGAACAAAAAATTCAGTTACTTGCTTACGCTGCTAAGTATTATTAGCCTTGGCTTTCTCAGCAGTTGCAAAAAGGATGACAATGTTGTAACTCCTCCTGTTGTAAAACCAAATATAATTTTCTACGGCCTTACTAATTCGAACCAGCTTATCAGCTATAATGCCAATGCAGCACAAACACCTATCGCCACGGCTACCATCACCGGGCTTCCCGGAGGTGAGAAAATAATTGCGATAGATTTTCGCCCCGCCACCGGACAGTTATATGGATTGGGTAATACCAGCCGTATCTATATTATCAATCATATGAACGGAGCTGCAACTGCGGTTGGAGCTGCACCTTTTACTCCGGCTATAAGCGGCTCATTGGTGGGCTTTGATTTTAATCCAACAGTTGATCGGATTCGCTTGGTTACATCTACCGGGCAAAATCTCCGCTTGAATCCTGAAACTGGTACAGTGGCAGCAACAGATGCCAACCTGAATCCAGGAACACCAGGTGTAGTTGCTGTTGCTTATACCAACAGTGTTGCAGGCGCAGCCACCACAACTTTATTTGATATAGATCTTACTGCAGGCAAACTTTATAAACAAGATCCACCGAATAATGGGTTATTAGTAGAAATAGGTTCTTTAGGAATAACACCAGTTGCGGGTAATGAAAGTGGTTTTGATATTTCTCCTGATAATATGGTGGCACTCGCCAACTTTACTATTGGATCCAATAATGCTTTATTCCAGATTGATCTTACTACTGGCAAAGCCACTAATCTTGGAAATTTTCCAGGTGCAATAATTGCTCTCGCCATTCCAACAGCACCTGTTGCGTATGCAATAGACAATGCAAATAATCTGCAGATATTTAATTTAACAACACCCGGTACGCCGATAAATAAAGCTGTTACCGGCCTGCAGGCAGGTGAAAATATTTTAGGAATTGATATGCGTCCGCTAACGGGTCAGCTGTATGCATTAGGAAGCACCAGCCGTTTATATACTATTAATATGTCATCTGGCGCTGCTACCGCTGTTAGTGCTGCTCCTTTTGCAACACCGCTTATCGGCACTTCCTTTGGGTTTGATTTCAATCCTACTGTGGACAGGGTAAGAGTAGTAAGCAATACCGGTCAGAATTTACGGCTGAATCCTATTGACGGAACTATTGCCGCAACGGATCTCCCATTAAACCCCGGAGTACCGATGGTTTCTGCTGCTGCTTACACTAATAATTTTCCCGGAACAACAACCACTGTGTTATTTGACATTGACCCATCAACCGATAAACTTTATATGCAGGTACCCCCTAACAACGGAACATTAGTGGAAGTTGGTTCTCTGGGTATTGATGTGACTACTGACAATGGGTTTGATATTGGAGGTACGAGCAATAAAGCTTATGCTTTAGTAACAGTTGGAGGAGCCACTAAAATATATACTATTAACCTGGCAACCGGTGCCGCTACAGAGGCAGCTACTTTCCCGAATACTGCCAGGGGCTTCACAGTAGGCTTAGGGTTTTAACTATTTTTTATCCGCCCTTCAATATAAGACCCGTCCCGCCTCAAGCAGGACGGGTCATTTTTATTTGCAGGGTTTTGAAAACATAGTATTTTTATTCATGCCTGCACCTGACTATAAAACAACTCACCCAAAAAACAGAAAGCAATGGAGGCAGTGGTTGGAAAAGAATCATCAAACGGTAATGGGTGTTTGGTTTATTTATTATAAAAAAGAAACGGGCAAACCCAGAGTTAGCTATGAGGAAGCGGTGGAAGAGGCATTATGTTTTGGCTGGATAGACAGCCTGCCAAGAAAATTAGACG
>JBKJLR010000330.1:0-3327 GCA_046596865.1 Chitinophagaceae bacterium | reverse complement strand
ACATCCAATCCTTTTTGCCGGTCTGTTTCCTGTCCTTTAGCTGTCAGCAACACGATAAACACTTTATCCATTCCCAATTCTTTTTTTACACGACGGCATACTTCCATACCGTTCATTTTGGGCATCATCACATCCAGGAATACCAGTTGCGGATTTTCTTTTTGAATGATTTCCAAAGCTATTTCCCCGTTCTCGGCAGTTAAAAACTCCACACCGTCATCTTCCAGGTCTTCCAGTGTTTGCCCGATCAGCATCCGGATATGTGCTTCATCATCTACGATTAAGATTTTCTGTTCCATATTATTTTATTTAAAGCTTTTAGTTTTATTAAAAAATCCCGAAGGGATGTTATTAATATAGCAAACATTACACCGATGTAACAAACCCCAAAGGGGTGACATTTTTATGAATTATACAATTGAGAATATAAATTGGCCATAGTTGTTTTTTATAGTATCACCCCTTCGGGGTTTGGTTATTATATTTTAGCTTACTTTCTATATTAATAACATCCCTTCGGGATTAGTTGTCTGATTTTAAAAAGTTTTGAGCTTTGAGTTGCGAGTTACGAATCATAGCCCTTTAATAACAAGGTTTTTCCTACTGGCAACCCGCAGCTTACAACTCACAACTTTCTTCTCACTGATAAACAACAAACAAAACTTTCTCTAGCCCTTTCTCAAAACGCAATGTTTGTACAATATCCTGTTTACCGCTTAGCGCTGAGTTGATGATAATGATGTCTGGTTGATTGGCGATCGCTTTTTCTACCAGTTCTTTTTCTACCGATTCCGTTACATCATATCCTTTGGTAGTCAGTACATCTGTCAATGCTTTTACAGCACCGGAGTCTTCATCCACAATCATTACTTTCTTTTTTGATTTGCCCTGTTCTAGTAAACTACCAATCTCATTAAACAGCAGGTCAGTATCAATCGGTTTGGTCAGGTATCTATCCACACCAATCCGGAAGCCTCTTGCTTTATCCTGCACCACCGATAAAACGATGATCGGTATATCCATTGTTTGCGGATCATTTTTCAATACCGCCGCTACATCAAATCCATTCATTTCCGGCATCATGATGTCGAGGATGATCAGGTCGGGACGGTTAGCCCTCACTTTATCCAATGCTTCTTTTCCATTGCTGGCTTCTTCAATATTATATCCTGCATCTCCCAGCTCCTGGTGAAGTAGCGAACGGATAGAATCATCATCATCTACAACAAGAATATTCGATGCTTGCCCGATTATATTTAATTGTGAATGCGCCACCTGTTCTTTTAATTGTCTTACCAGATCATCGAGATGCAGTGGCCGGGCTGCAACGGTTGTTTTATTAATGGGTAAGGCAAAAGAGAAAGTACTTCCTTTACCCACTTCACTTTCCACCCAAATCCTTCCGCCATGGTGTTCCACTATTTCTTTGCAGATGGGAAGACCAAGTCCTGTTCCTTTTGGTTTATCCGTCAGTGTATCACCACCCACCTGTTTGAATTGTTCAAACACAGCACCAAAATCCCCGGGGGCAATGCCAATACCGGTATCGGTGATGCTGACAATGAGTTCATCTTTTTCCTGGTATGCTCTACAGGTGATAGAACCTTTGTCAGTGAATTTTACCGAATTTGAAATAAGATTGATAATAACCTGTATCAATTTATCCTTATCACCGGTAATCTCAGGCAGTTCAGTTTCAATTTGTTTTATAAGTTTCAGGTTCTTCTGATCAAATAAAGAAGTAGTGGCGGCAATAGCTCTTTCGGCCACTTCATGCATAGAAACATTTTCCTGGCTCCATTCCATTTTGCCGGCTTCAATTTTTGCGAGGTCAAGTACATCATTAATAAGATGAGTCAATCTTTCTCCTTCTGATATAACTACCTGCAGATTTTCAGATATCTGGTTGATGGTCTTTTCAGTTTTTTTATCCGATTTATCTACGATTGGAAATATTTTTTCATCTAACCGTTTCCGGATGATCTTGGCAAAGCCCAATACAGAAGTTAATGGTGTTCTTAATTCATGACTTACTGTAGAAAGAAATGCACTCTTGGCATCGTTTGCTTTTTCAGCAGCTTTGCTGGCAGTTTCTGCTTCCATCTTTGCCAGTTTTACATCTTCAAAAAGTGATGCATTATTTAAAGCAACCCCAACTGATGATGCGATGGTTGATAAAAGCCGCAGATCATTTTCATTAAACCTGTTTTCATGCTCGGTACTTTGCACACTCAATACACCTAAGTTTACATCACCTACCGGTATGGGAACACCCAGGTAAGATGCAGCAGGAACACCGATTGCCTGAACTCCAAGCTGATCCCTGAGCTCCTGTAAATCTTTATTAAGAAGAAGAGGCTCTCCGGTCATTATGATTTTTGATGTTAGCCCTTCGCCCAATTTGAGCGGCTCCATGCTGTCGCCATATTGATAAGGGAAATTGACAATCTTTGTTTTTGGGTTTAACAAGGCGAGATAAACAATATTAGCTTTAAACAAATTTTTCAACTGGTCGCCAACCATTTTAATCAGGTCATCTGCATCTAATTGTGAAGCCAGAGCTTTGCTGATGCTGTTTACCGTACTTAACTCTGCAGCTCTTTGTTTTGATTCTGCCAGCAAAAGAGTGGTCTCATCAAATAGGCGGGCATTTTCCAAAGCTACACTCATGCTATTGGTGAGGGTGGTCAATAGCCTGAGGTCGGCTTCGCTGAATGCATTTTCTTTTTCTACATTCTGAAGGCTTACTGATCCCCTTACTACTTCTCCAACTATCATCGGTACAAATACAGCTGACTTGGGAGGTAATCCTTTAGTTACTCCTGTTCCACCATGTTGCTGAGCTGTTTCAATATAATTTTCATTAATGAATAATGACTGTTTTGATTTTATTAGTAATAGATTAGCCCAGTTAAATGGCCGGGGCTTCGTATACACCCTTTCTCCTTTCTCAATAGCGAACTGCCATTCTTCATTTCCGGACTTATGATCAAATGTGCGGATGACTACCGTTTGCGTATCAAACAGTTCGCAAATGCGGTTACCTACCAAATCATAAATCGCTTTCATATCCATTTCCCGTACCAGCCCTTCCTGTACACTGTTGATGACGGCTAACTCAGCTTTGTGTTGTTCAGTTTCTTTCAGCAGGTGAGTAGTCTCGTCAAAAAGCCTGGCATTTTCCAATGCTACACTCATACTGTTAGTGAGGGTGGTCAGTAAGCGGAGATCTGATTCACTGAATGCATTTTCATTTTCTACATTCTGCAGGCTAACCGAACCTTTAACCACATCGCCTACTATCATCGGTACAAAGATTCCCGATTT
>JBKJLR010000322.1:0-5642 GCA_046596865.1 Chitinophagaceae bacterium | reverse complement strand
TCTGGATCTTTGCTTCAGGTCGTACACTTAATAAGCCTGTTACCACCACTGTGTCACCGGCTTTTAATCCATCCACAATTTGTACTCTCGACGAATCTCTTACACCTGTTATTACATCCGCAAATATGGCAGTGCCGCTTTTGTATAAAATAACTTTTTTTCCTCTTGCTTGTGGCAGCACAGCCTGGGTTGGAATGAGTAAGGCGTTGGGGTCAGGATCAAAACTCAATACTACTTTGGCAAATGAACCCGGAAGCAATCCAGGATCACTTCCCATCACTGCTGCTCTTACAGTAAGGCTTCGGGTATTTTCTGTTATGTTTGATTCGGTGGCAATCACTTTTGCTCCCATTTGTTTTTTAGAACCTTCAAAAGTGAACGTAACTAATTGACCCATTTTTATCTGATCAATGTATTTTTCCGGAACGGTGAAATCCAATTTTAATTGGTCAATTTGATTAATAACTGCAATGATGGAGGCAGGAGAGACATACGAACCAACGCTTATATTTTTCAGGCCTAATTTTCCACTAAACGGGGCTCGTACTACAGTTTTTGAAATACTGGTTTGCAGAATACCAATGTCCGCTCTTAAGCTATTTACCTGTAACAGGCTAATATCATAATCCTGTTGACTGATCCCTTGTATTTTCAATAACTGGGCTTGCCTGTCTTCTGTTTTTTGCGCCAGTGCTAATTGTATCTGGACTTTATTTAGCTGTGCCCGCAGATCGCCGTCATAAAGTTTGGCGAGAACGGTGCCCCTGCCCACATATTTTCCTTCGGCCACATTCAGCTGAATAATTCTACCAGGTACTTCCGGGTGAATTTCCGCCATATCATTCGGCACAATATTTCCGGGTACTTCTATGTTTTCCTGGAACGGCTGAGGTGTTACAATATATCCATCTACCCTCATCGGCGGGGCTTTGGCGGCGCCGCTTCTCTGTTGTTGTGCAGCTTCTTTCTTTTTCTTTCCCCCACAGGCAACCAGGCATAAAATGACAATTGGAAAAAATAAAGTAGTGATTTTCATGTGTGTTTTGGGGTGCAATTGGTAAAAAATCAGGTGATTAAAGGTAATGGATAATCACAAGTGTTTGGACGTCAAAACCTGCCGTTCCCTTTGCAAAGAAAAAGGGCAGGTACAAACGGTTTTTATCATGGATAAAAGGAAATTATGATTTTGCCAGCAAAGTCCGCTTCACTTTGTTCGACTGATGAAGAAGTTCTTGTTTTTCCTTACTTAAAATAGTTACATGCCCCATTTTTCTTCCGGGCCGGGTTTGCTTTTTCCCGTAAAGATGAACAAAAGCATTTTCAATTTTTAATACTTCATCAAGACCTTCAAATACTACATCGCCATGGTATCCTTCCATACCTATAATATTTACCATAATGGAAGGAAGGATGGCATCTGTATTTCCCAACGGATATCCAAGCATTATTCTCCACAGCATATCAAACTGCGAACTATAATGAGCTTCAATAGTATGATGTCCGCTGTTGTGAACCCTCGGTGCAGTTTCATTGACTAAAACATTGCCGGTTTTATCTACAAACATTTCTACAGCAAAAATCCCCGGTGATTTAAAATTCCGGGCAACAGTCAGTGCAATAGCTTCCACCTTCCATAGCGTTTTCTCCTCCAGGTCAGCAGGGCAGAGTTGATAGTCTAACAAATTAAGGAAAGGATCGAAGAGCATTTCGACAGGCGGATATAAAACAGTTTCGCCTTTTTCATTGATGGCCACCATTTGTGCGATCTCTTTGTGGATGTTTACCATTTTTTCCAGCACCGATGGTGCATTAAACCCTTTAGCAATATCTTCCTTGGTTTTTAGTAACTGAACACCTTTGCCATCATAACCACCTTCGCCGATTTTATGAACTGCGGGTAAAAAATCTTCCTTTTGTTTTAATTCATCAAGGTTGTTGGTGATGATAAATTCTGATGATGGCAACTGGTGTTGCTGGTAGTATTGTTTTTGCAGAATTTTGTTCTTGATAGTTTTTAGTACCGAAGGTTTAGGATAAACTTTTACTCCTTCTTCTTCTAATTTTTCCAGGGCTTCTACATTTACATTTTCTATCTCAATAGTTATAGCCTCCAATCCTTTTCCGAAATTGTAAACGTCATCAAAATCTTTTATATCGCCTTTTGTAAAATGATGACATAGATGGGCAGCGGGACATTCAGCATCATTTTCCAGCACAAATGTTTCAACAGGGTAATTAGCGGCTGCCTGTAGAAGCATTCTTCCAAGTTGTCCGCCTCCGAGTATTCCGATTCGCTGCATAATGGCAAAGATAAGGGAGGGGAAAACTTTCATTCGCTTGTTGGTGTTTGCCATTGGCGCAGGCTATCACTCAACACTCAACAAAGGCCGTTTAAAGTTTTTGAAAGACCAGCAACGGTTAAAAGTTGAAGTTATATTCTTTTGTTGAGATATATTCACTCAGCCCGGACTACAGTTGATAGCGATATATCCATTAGTATATATTCTTCAGCCAGCATAGCAATAAACCATATTTTAGCAGCTGGCTTTTTAGTCGGCAAAGTGTTCGTCATGTCCGCTTGCTCTTATCAAAATTTGTCCATTTTTAAATACTAATTGAAGTCCGTGTTCTTTTTCCCATTCGCATTCACACGAAACGCATAAATAAAAGTCTCCCTTTTCGTCCCAATGAATAATTATTTCTGTCGGCGTTACAAAATTCCAAATATCCTTTGCCGTCTTAACGTCTAATTGTGATGTGTAACCATGTTTCAAAGTCTCGGAGTAGTAATGGTGAACCATTCCCGAATTATCTGTTCTGTCGATTGAATTTAGTTTAGTGAAATTCTTCAATACTTTGTCAGCCGAATTTAAATATGGTTGATGCTTAGCTTCGACAAAGCCAACTTTAAGTTCTTTATTTTCAAAGTATGGCATTGGAAACGGCTTACTCTCAAAAAAGTCTGGGTCGTAATCTGTAGGATTTAGTTGACCAACAATTTTCGAATTCATATACTGTGTCTTTAAGCTTGCAGCCAACGTTTGTATTGTCGCATATTTGCTAATAAAGATAATTGATTTCCAGACCAATTTTATACCATGCCCTTCATCAGGATAGTATTTTAAAGCCGGGTAGAAAATCCTTACACTTCGCTCAGGACTTTTTACCTTTGTCCTGTTATTGCATGTACAAAATTTCAAAATCATGAGTACAACAACAGTCCCGGATAAAAATAAAACAACGCAAACAGATTTTCTACCACTGCAAGGCACGGACTATGTCGAGTTTTATGTTGGCAATGCTAAACAGGCCGCCCATTTCTATAAAACAGCATTTGGTTTTCAGTCCTTGGCCTATGCAGGTCCAGAAACTGGAATGAAAGATAAAGTGAGTTATGTGATCCGCCAGAATAAACTCACCTTTATTTTAACTACACCATTAAGAACCGGTAATGAAATAGCTGATCATATTTATAAACATGGTGATGGAGTAAAAATTATTGCACTAAAAGTAGAAGATGCAAGATCTGCTTTTGAAGAAACAATTAAACGGGGTGCCAAAGCTTATTTAAAACCTACCGTTTTGAAAGATGATGCCGGTGAGGTTGTATTAAGTGGTATTAATACCTATGGCGAAACCGTACATGTTTTTGTGGAGAGGAAAAATTATTCCGGCATCTTTATGCCAGGCTTCAGGGAATGGAAAAATGATTACAACCCGATATCAACGGGGTTATTATATGTGGATCATTGTGTGGGCAATGTTGGCTGGAACCAGATGAACCCCTGGGTAAAATTTTATGAAGAAGTGATGGGCTTCCGTAATATTTTAAGTTTTGATGATAAAGATATTTCTACTGAATACTCCGCATTGATGAGTAAGGTGATGAGTAACGGGAATGGGTTTGTAAAATTCCCTATCAATGAACCGGCCGAAGGAAAAAAGAAAAGCCAGGTGGAAGAATATCTTGATTTTTACAATGGAGAAGGGGTGCAGCATGTGGCTATTGCAACAGCTGATATTGTGGCTACTGTTACTGAGTTACAAAAAAGAGGCATTGAGTTTTTAAATATACCTGACAGTTATTATGAGACAGTACTGGACCGGGTTGGCAAAATTGATGAAGACCTTGAACCATTGCAACGTCTCGGAATTCTGATCGACAGGGATGATGAAGGCTATCTGTTGCAAATATTCAGCAAGCCTTTAGAGGACAGACCAACTTTATTTTTTGAGATCATACAAAGGAAAGGAGCCAAAAGTTTTGGTAAAGGAAATTTCAAGGCATTGTTTGAAGCATTAGAAAGAGAGCAGGATGCGAGGGGAAATCTTTAGGAGTTTGGAGTCTTTTGTATTGAGTCAGGAGTCTGAACTGAGACTTAATATAGAATCCTTTTCTGTCTCCCGACTACAGGGTATTGACTTCTGACTCATAATTCTTATCTTTACAACTACTTTACCAATATTCCTGAAATAAAATCTGTTACCCTCCGTTAACCTTAACAGAAAGTATGACGAAAAACCTCTTAGCAACCTTTTTATTATTCAGTATCGCCTTTACTGTGGCAGCACAGCCCCCGCAGGCCAAGAGTGGTAATTCTTATTCATTTATAGATTACCAGAAAACATTTCCCCGGCCTACCGAAGCCTTGCAAAAGAAAGCAGATACCCTTCAAAAACAATTTGAAGCCAAAAAGCTGGTATGGCCTGCCAAATACATTTATATCAGGTCTTTTAAGTACGACAGTCAGTTAGAAGTTTGGGTGAAGAATGACATGAAAGAGAAGTTTCAGCTTTTTAAAACATACAGGGTTTGTGCTTTAGCCGGCACTTTAGGTCCAAAAAGAATGGAAGGTGACTACCAGGTGCCGGAAGGTTTTTATTATATCAATGAATTTAATCCTAAGAGTACTTATTATCTTTCATTGGGTATAAATTATCCTAATGCGTCTGATAAGATGTTGAGTGATTCGCTCAGGCCGGGCAGTGCCATTTTTATTCATGGCAGTTGCGTAACCGTGGGTTGTATACCAATCCGGGATGAGCAAATTGATGAATTATATATTTTAGCGGCCTATGCAAAAGACCAGGGCCAGGATTTTATTCCTGTGCATATTTTCCCCATACGGTTTAATGTGGACAGGAGTGTAAAATTTTTGGAAAATCTAACCAAGGATGACGCCGTGTTGAAAAAATTTGCCGATAAAATGGAAGATGCTTTTGATTACTTTGATAAGTACAAGCAATTGCCAATAGTAATGATTGGGGATAAAGGCCAGTATATGATTAATGAAGTGCCGCCCCGCAAGGCCAAACTTACTGAGGAAGAAAAGAAACCTGTGAAGAAACCACCTATGGTGCACAAAACAAGAAATGTAGGTGTTATATCTGATGCAGTTCATCAGTGGCCACAATTTCCCGGCGGTGGAGATGCTTTTATGAAATATCTTGAAATTTTAGGGAAAGACATGGTTGCATATCTGCCAAAAGGGATTAGGAAAGCCTATGTTCAGGTAGAATTTGTGGTGGACAAGGATGGGGTACCCGTTAACTTCAAAGTTTTGAAAAGTGTGAAAGATGGGGATGAATTTAATGATGAATTAATTGTCCGCATGGAAAATATGGGCACCTGGAAACCTGCT
>JBKJLR010000205.1:0-4058 GCA_046596865.1 Chitinophagaceae bacterium | reverse complement strand
CACTTCTTTATCGCGTGACATTTTATTATTAGAATAGGTTCTTTGTATTTATAAGATTACCATATTATTTTTTAATTTTCCAATTAGCTTCTATGAGTTTTAGTGCTATAGCATCAGAAGACGCCCAATATAGCCGTTTATCGAATTATATATATTCAAAAATTATTCATTGGCATGAATCTACTGAACGAGACGATACAAAAAGATACAGCAATCTTTATGAAGCTCCTTTCACTTTAGAAAATAATCTAGCCAGAAACCCCGTCTATGATAGCATTTGTCGAGTAGAACAATGGATATGGGATCTTCCTCTCCAATCAGGAACTGGTGTTTTGGTGCATGCAGGGAATAAAAAAGCTATTTTGACAAGTGCCCATGTAACACCTAGTTGTGAATCTCAATATTATGTGTACTTTGATGACGATGATAAACCTCGACGCGTCATTGGGAAACCTGTTTATTTTGCAAGAAATATTGATTTGGCTATTCTATTTTTGGATGACTACCCAGATATTGTCCCAGCAAAACGATCTTATCACCAACCACTAAAAGAAGTTTTTCTTCATATAGCAGGTTATGGTTATTACTACTATAGATTCAAAAAATATTTAGCTATAATATTCCATCATGATGAAAATAAACATATTATCGCGCAAACTTTTAAACTAACAAATATTCATACGGAGCAACATCAAAAGGAATTTTCTGAGTTTAAATGTTTCCAGATGCTCGGTGAGGAATATTATTTAGCTTCTGCTCCCGAATCAGATATTATACATCATCCTGTCACGAATGAGGAATATCCCAATAAACCTGTGATGCAAGGATTTAGCGGTAGTCCAGCCTTTAATCAGGATGATGAAGTAGTTGCTATAGTATCTGCGTCACATCAAGCAAAGAGTTTTATAGCTAGCAATCCGTTATGTATTAAGTATCCATTTCTCAGTAAGATGCAAATCTATCATGATATTTGTTCAACACTCATGTTCGGATGCTTATTAGCTGCAAATATTGCGCATTTGTCAGATAGTTTATGGAACATCAGAGAGAATTTCAACCTTAAATCAAGTAAACAATTTTGGGAAAAAGGTTTAATACCTGACATTCCCAGACTTTGATGAAATTATTTTGAATATCCCTAAAAATGTTTTATGATTGACAAAATGAAACAATAGGGCAATAAAAAAATGTTTGACGTAGCAGGAGACGAAATAGAGACTCAGTCAATGGATCATCATGGGATTGTAGCAGGAATCTGCAAGGATCTGAGGATATCAGAATTTATTGATTCACGGATTACTTCAAATCCACAAAGGAAAGTCAGTCCAGGACAGGCTGTAGTTGCAATGATATTAAATGGACTGGGATTTACAAATAGGCGATTGTATTTGACTCATCAATTTTTTTGCAACAAGCCTGTGGATCGATTATTGGATGCGCCAATCTCGGCCGAAGATTTAACAGACTATACGCTGGGTCATACCCTCGATGATATATATAATTATGGGGCAAGCAAATTGTTTGGGGAAGTGGCGTTTGATGTAGCGCTAGCCAATGATTTGCTGGGAGAATTGACTCACATAGACACGACGAGTATTTCAGTCCATGGTCAATATGAAGGGAAGTGTGATCCTCAAGTAGTCAAGTTAACCCATGGTTTTTCAAAAGATCATAGACCAGATCTAAAGCAGGCTGTTTTATCGCTGATCATCAACGGACCCAGCAATATCCCTTTGTGGATGGAACCTTTAAATGGCAATAGCTGTGATAAAACTAGTTTTCATGAAACCATCAAAAAAGTGGAAGCTTTTAAGAGTCAACTCAATATAGAAAAAAACTTTAAGTGGGTTGCTGACTCAGCACTTTATACTGCAGAGAAGCTTCTTAAAAATAATGATTACTTATGGCTTACTAGAGTTCCTGAAACCATCAAAGAAGCTAGAGATCTAACAGAAATCCCTTTTGATAAAATAGCATGGCAAGATCAAGAACATGGCTATAAAATTGCTCCATTCGTCTCTCATTATGGGGGAATAAAACAACGCTGGCTTTTAGTTTACTCAGAACAAGCGGAAAAAAGAGAAAGAAAAACGCTCGAGAAAAATCTAATGAAAAAAGAAGAGGCGTTAAAGAAAGAACTTTGGCACCTTGGCGTAGAATCTTTTAAATGTGAAAAAGATGCTGAAAAAGTATTGGATAAAATCAGGAAGAAGTACAAGCTGTATATAATAGAAAGCAGGTTTATTCCTGTTATGAAGCATGCTGGTCGAGGTAAGCCAAAAGCAGGTGTGGAAAAGATCAAAACGGGTTACAAAATTGAGGCTAATTTTACAAGAAATACCGAAGAATTAGACAAGTTAATAAATAGCAAAGGTCGATTTGTGCTTGCGACTAATGACCTTGATACTGAAGCATGTTCCCACGAAAGCATGTTACATGAATATAAAGAGCAACAAAGTGTGGAGGGTGGTTTTCGTTTTTTGAAGGATCCTTGGTTTATGGTAGATTCTATTTTTCTAAAGCTCCCAAGTAGAATAGAGGCATTGATGATGGTAATGACTTTGTGTTTGATGGTATATAATATCGCTCAATATAGACTCCGTGAAGCCCTAAAGCAACAAAATGAAACGTTGCCAAATCAGTTAGGCAAAGAAGTCAAAAACCCTACGATGAGGTGGGTATTTCAAATAATGGAGGGCATAGGGATAGTAAGATTTTTTGACGAAGATTTTACAAAACCTATTAGAGAGTTGATTACGAACCTAAACAATCTTAGGAAGAAAATCATATTTTTAATGGGTGAAAATACCATACGAATCTATGGCCTTACGCGAGAGTGGGAAAAGAAAAAAAATATTTCTACAGGCTAGAAATGTAGGGTATAGCATACAATTGCTTGATTTAGAATCAAAAATGACATCAAACATGTCGCAAAAGTATCTATCCCCCCGTCAGCATCATGATTCTGTTCTCCATTTCGTCCATGCAAGTGAGGCCATAGGCGATAGGGATGGCTTCGTGGGTTTGGGGATTAACAGCGTAGAGATGTGAGCAGCGATGGTTCCTGAAAAAGGATAAAGACTTCCCTGGCAGCCGCCGCACCAAAACAAAAGATCTTGAGAAAATCCAGTTGATGCAGCCAGACAATCGGCAGCACAAGCGGCTTGAGCTATGGGGTTTCCAAAAAGCACAGCTTCGGGATTGAGAATAAATGCGATTTCATCATCATTCCATAAAGGATCCAATTCCGTCATATAAGCCACATCAAACGAGGATTTTTCAAGACAAATAAAATCTGTCAAGAGTTCTAACCAATATATGAGTGGATAAATATACCAGTGAACATGATAGGAACTGTGACGTGAGTGGTTGCCGTGATTATTAGCTACGCTGCCATGTCCTTGGATGCCGGGATTCATCAAGGAAATGCCCCCCAAATTTACCATACAATACGGTGTACGTGTTACATCGACTAGGCGAACTGGTTTCCAAAATGAAACAGGAAATCCAATACGAGGAATGGGCGTTCCACAAGTGCAAAAAGGCACTCGTGGATTAGGTGTATCTTCAGCAGACGCGGAAATCTGAAATCCTCCGATGGTTATAGGGAATAAACAGGACCAACAAATATCGGTGATGGGATTGACGAATTTACCCACGCATTTGGCTTGAGTCAACGAAATCGAAAATAGTAAGACCAAGAATGCAAAAAAGAATTTGTTTATCATGTAAAACATGCTATATTTACTTGTATGAGATACATTTGAAAAGGAGAAAACAGATGTTAGGTGTTCGACTTCCAGAGACTCTTGATCGTCGGTTGGCCCAGTTGTCTGACAAGACGCATCGTCCAAAGAGTTATTATGTGAAAGAAGCTTTGTCTGATTATTTAGATTTACACGAATCTGAATTATTAGCGATTGCAACCTATGAAGAGCAGGTTCGAAAAGGAACTCTTGTAACTTATACTTTGGATGAAATAAAGAAACGTCATGGCCTCGACTAAAACTTGGATTTTTAAAATGACCACATAGGCCGATAAGGAACTTGGTCGATTG
>JBKJLR010000048.1:0-3183 GCA_046596865.1 Chitinophagaceae bacterium | reverse complement strand
TGGTGATATGCCACAACCAGATGTACCGGATTATCAGATCACAGAAAGGGAAGTCGTAAAAAGGGATCTGCCCATCCACTACAAAAGTTCCATCTTCCCTTTCTGTGATCTGATAATCCGGTACATCTGGTTGTGGCATATCACCAACAATGGCTTCCAGTATGTCATTAAGTGTTATCAATCCAAGAACACTGCCATATTCATCCACGATAAAACAGGAATGCAGTCTTGATTCTTTAAACTTTTCGAGCACCTGGTAGGGTGAATTATTTTCAGGTACAAATAAGGCCGGTTGCATCAACTCTTTAAACAACGTACTGTCGGGGCTTACATATAAGTCTTTAATGGACACCACGCCTTTAAGATTATCAATATCTCCATCGCAGATCGGGTATACCGAGTGTGGTTCACCCATTATTTTTTCTTTTATTTTATCTTCATTGTCCTCCAGGTTAAACCAGATAATATCGCTCCGGTGTGTCATCAGCGAAGTAATATTCCGATCACCGAGATGAAAAACTCTTTCAATAATTTCCTGTTCCGCTTCATCAATGGTTCCTGCCTGAGTTCCTTCACCAATCAGCGTTTTAATTTCTTCTTCAGTTACCGCATCATCTTTTGAACGTTTAATATTAAAAAGACGAAAAAATAAAATGCTGATTTTATTGAGCAGCCACACAATGGGGTGTGTAAAACTGGCAAAAGCATTCATAGGGGCCGACACGGCTTTTGCTATTCTTTCTGCCCTTAAAAGACCAATTTGTTTGGGAATTAATTCGCCAAAAATGATCGACAAAAAAGTGACAATTATAACGACGATCGTTGTAGCGATGGTATCCGCATATGGTTTCAGAAAATCAATACTTTCTACATGTGGTTGAAGTTGTTTTGCAAATCGTTCCCCGGAATATACACCCGTAAGAATGGCTATCAGGGTAATACCAATTTGAGCAGCAGATAAGAATTTTTCCGGAGTATTGGCCAGGTCCAGTGCCTTCCGGGCTTTTTGGTCTCCCTTTTCAGCCTGGCTTTCTAATCTTGATTTGCGGGCGGAAACCAACGCAATTTCAGACATTACGAATAAGCCGTTCACAAAAATCAATGCCAGCAGTATAATAATCTCCATTTATCCAGCAAGTTGATTGTCGAAGATAGCTATTCCGAATTGCTTATTGAAGAAAGTGCCGGTAGTGATGCCAAAAGCAATACCCACCAGGGCTCCGCAAAACACATCAAACGGATAATGCACTCCTACATAAACCTGTGCATAACCAATTGCTGCAGCCCAGCACAATCCAACCCACACCCACCTTTTAAAAAGATGCCTGAATGTTACAAAAAAAAACACCGCCATACCAAAATGATTGGCTGCATGATTAGAGATAAAACTATAGCCTCCGGAACATTGGTTTACTACCAACCGTACCTCATTTATGAACTCAGGATCACTACAAGGCCTCAGCCTTTGAAAAACATGTTTGAAAACATAGGTCCCCGTCATATCGGTGAGTGCCACGGTAACAAGGGCAAAAACAAACCACCATAATCCTTTCACTTTAAAATTCATCAATACAAGAAGGACCACGAACAAATACAGGGGATTCCAAATGGGGGAATTGCGCAGGAAGGGCATCACTGTATCAAAGAGAGGAGTAGACCACTCACTATTTATTTTTTTAAACAGAAGTTGGTCCCATTGCACCAGGTTCTTCCAGAAAGTAATAGCGGAGAAATACATTGCTGCAAAAATACAGGTTGAATGTATTTTAATAGTTTATGATTTTATTGCAAAACAAGAATGGGTTGAGTTGCAAAAACTGTCCTAATTGTCTTATTTTGTAGTTTTTCACTGCATAAGTTTAATGTTAAGACGTTATAAAATACCCAAAACAATTTTGTGGGTGACAAACCTGCTTGTCATCTTTCTGCTCATATTCACATTGTTCAGGTTGGCTACCTTTATAGCCTTCAAGCCAAAAGGAATTTCTTTTGCAGACGTCATCCCTTCTTTTTTAATGGGTATTCGTTACGACCTGCGATGGATCGCATTCATATTATTGCCTGTTATCCTGTTGAGTATGATACCCAAACTGTCACCTTTTTTTTCTGCAAGGAATAAAAAATGGTGGACATGGTATCTCGCTGTTGTCACCTTTATTGTCTTCTTCTTTTTTGCAGCTGGGTTCGGAAGTTTTTCATATAATAAAACTCCGTTGGATGCCGGTGCCATGAATTTTGTTGAAGATCCCGGAGTTTCATTAAGAATGATGTTTCAAACTTATCCAATGGTATGGATGATACTTGGATTAGTGGTTGCTGTTCTTTTTTTCAGGTGGATGTATCACCGCAGTCACTGGCAGGTAATTAATAAAACCGGTGGCTTGGGTATTCAATACAGAAGAAAATATTTTTATTTTACGGCGTTGATACTTGGATTATTTACATGGGGAAATTTTTCATGGCCTCCCCTGAGCAGGAATGATTGTTTTAAGTTCAATAATAGTTTCAAATCATACCTGGCCATTAATCCGCTGCAGAATTTTTTTGCTACCCTTAAATTACGAAGCCCGGAATTCAATGAACAAAAAGCAAAAGAAGCATTTCCTGTAATGGCTGAATGGATGCAGTTTCCCGATGCCACTAATTTTTCCTATCGCCGGGAAATGGGCCCCCGCAGCACAGCCCTCGAAAGTCGTCCCAATATTATACTGGTGCAATGTGAGTCATTCAGTATGTATAAGAGCAGCATGGGTGGCAATCCATTAAATACAACACCTTATTTTGACTCGTTGAGCAGAAATGGCATTTACTTCGATCATTGTTTTACGCCTCATTTTTCTACTGCAAGGGCTTTGTTTGCGATATTGTCCGGTATTCCCGATGCGCAGTTATTTAAATTTTCCAGCCGTAACGCCGATGCAGTAAAGCAACATACCATTGTTGATAATTTCGTTGATTATGAAAAGCATTATTTTCTTGGTGGTGATGCCCAGTTCAGCAACTTCGAAGGTTTATTAAAAAATATTGACGGTTTACAAATGCACACAGGCAAAAGAAAAGGGGTGCCCGAAATGAACGTCTGGGGCATAGGGGATAAAGATCTTTTTCTCGAGGCGAATGAGGTGTTAAGTAAAAAGGACAAGCCTTTTTTTGCTTATATCCAGACATCGGGCAATCACCGGC
>JBKJLR010000257.1:0-14043 GCA_046596865.1 Chitinophagaceae bacterium | reverse complement strand
TACCATAAAATACAATCCCCATTGGGTCAGTCTTCCAAAATAACCTAAGCCATATCCATAGAAAAAGATAGTGCAGATAATGGATTGCAGTATATAATTACTAAGTGCCATGCGGCCCGTGATCGCCATTGCCCGCCATAGCCAGTTGATAATATTCATTCGTAACAACCACAACACCAGCGACGCATACCCGGTGGCCATTAGTAATTTTTCTATAGGGAAAAACTGATCGTACGGAAGAGTATGGTGCTCAATATATTTTGCATAGTCGGCCAGGCGTATATTATTATAGTGCACCCGGTACCAGGCAAGCCCCAACCCTATGGCGATGAGTAAGAGGCTAATGACAAAATAGGTAGTAGCGGAAATACGGTGATGGAAAAAACCAATAGCCAGTAATGCCATACCGAGAAACATCATAGAACCAATATCCCAAATGCCGATCCGGTAGAGCCAGTCAGACTCTTTGTACTGCGAACGGGGCATGAGGTGATCCCATATCTTTGTGTAATGATGATTCCGCATAGCTTTGTTTTCAGCTTTTGTTTTGGCAGAATCATACTTAAAACCTTTTACTCTTCCTTCCCAGCTGCCTTTTTCATCAGCTTGTTTTTTAGTTAGTGTATCCTTTTTTTTAGCCAGCGAATCGGTGAGTTTGTTTTTGAGTAAGGTGTCTTTTAGCAGGACCGTATCTTTTGTTCTGTCCATGCTGTCTTTCCTGGCACGGGATGTACTATCCTGTTTGAACTTTTTTTCTATCCCCATTACTACCAGGTATTTCCTATACCCTTTTTTATCGTCTGTATAATTCCAGTATTGTTTGCCGCTATACACCAGGGTGCAAACAATGGCTGCAATAAAAAATCCCCTGGCTTTCATTCTTGTAAAAGCAAAGAGCAGGATACCCATTACCCCAAACTGGAATAAAATATCACCGGGCCATAATAATATGAAAGCATTGACTACACCAAAAATGATGAACCACATCATACGGCGGATATGAACATCGGCAGAAGAAATTGGGACCGGGTGTTCTTTTTTTTGCAGGAATAAAATAATACCTGCACCAAACACCATGGCCAGCAAGGCTACCATTTTTCCTTCAAACAACATGGATACTGCGGTTAGCAATTTATAGTTGCCGCCATGGGTGCCATTGCGGTAAAAGAGTTGTTCATTGGTAGTGAAGCCGCCAAATTCCCAGATACTGATGACGAGGATACCCAACAATGCTATGCCCCGTAAAACATCAAGGGAGAATAGGCGACCCGTATTATTATCAGAAGCTGCTGTATTGCCAGGTTGCAACGGTGCTGTACCCGGTGGAGTGTAAGGAGTAAAACTCATTAGTGTTGGTTTTGTTTTGTTTCCTTCGGGTAACTGGTTTTAAATATATGATTTAAAATTTGGAACGAGAAAAGAGGAAAAATTACAGGGTTTTAATATCTTCAAAATTGTTTCAAACAAACGAATATGAAATCTTCGCAAAGCTCAGACTGACAATTGCGGTTTTACTGAGTTTATTTTTTACCGCCGTTTATCAAAATAGCAACGATTCGTTGCTGTTCATCATTCTTTAAACTTTATTTTCAATATAGCTATGCCCGGTGCAAACCTGGCATAGCTGTCAAAAGAATTTTCAATCATGTCTCAATCAACTTATACAAATACACGATCCCATTTTTTTGCGTTGCTGAAACAATCGCTGCGTGGCGGCGAACATGACTATACACAGGGCAGCATCCGCGGCGCTATTGTGCTGCTGGCTATTCCTATGATCCTGGAACTGAGTCTTGAATCGGTGTTTGCCGTAGTAGATATGTTCTTCGTAGGTAAACTCGGTGCTAATGCTATTGCAACGGTGGGGTTAACGGAATCCGCCATTACTATTGTGTATTCCATTGCCATTGGATTAAGTACCGCCGCTACAGCAGTAGTAGCAAGACGCATTGGTGAAAAAGATCCGGATGGTGCGGCGCATGCCGGTATGCAATCCATATTGATCGCAGTAATCATTACCGTTATCATAAGTATCACCGGAATTATTTTTGCTGCTGATATTCTGCATCTCATGGGTGCATCCCCGGAAGTGGTGAAAGAAGGAGCCTTGTTTACCCAAATTATGCTGGGAGGCAGCCTCTTTATTATTTTATTATTTCTTATCAACGGAATTTTCCGCGGTGCCGGTGATGCAGCAATGGCGATGAAGAGCCTTTGGATAGCCAGCCTTATTAATATTATTTTATGCCCGACGCTGATCAATGGTTATGGCCCTTTTCCGGAACTCGGATTGAAAGGCGCTGCTATTGCCACTGTGATTGGTCGTGGCACAGGAGTGTTATATCAATGCTGGCATTTGTTTAAAGGCAATGGCACTATTAAAATAAAAGGCTGGCATTTTAAATGGGATGTACCCGTAATTAAAACGCTGGTGAAAGTGGCATGGCCAGCTACTTTGCAATTCGTTATTCAATCCGGAAGCTGGATAGTGCTGGCAATGCTGGTGGCTCATACCGGTGGTACGGATGCATCGGCAGGTTACCAGGTGGCCATAAGAAATGTAGTGTTCTTTATATTACCTGCGTGGGGTTTGAGTAATGCGGCCGCAACATTGGTGGGTCAGAACCTTGGTGCCAAACAACCGGGCAGGGCTGAACAAAGTGTATTACTGACGATGAAGTACAATGCCATTTTTATGGCGGGGGTAATGTTGCTTTTTCTATTACTGGCATCCCCCATCATCAGCATATTTACAAAAGATCCGGAAGTGCACTACTTTGGTGTTCTGTCATTACAGATCATCGGCAGTGGTTATATTTTTTATGGCATTGGTATGGTGATGTTACAAGCACTGAACGGAGCCGGTGATACAAGGACACCGACCTGGATCAACTTTATCGGGTTCTGGCTTTTCCAGATCCCATTGGGCTATTTGCTGGCCAAAACTTTCGGGCTGGGTCCATTGGGGGCCTTCATTGCTATCCCCGTGGCCGAAACAGTGATAGCTTTAGCGTCCTGGTATTATTTTAAGAAAGGAAAGTGGAAGGAGGTAAAAGTTTGAGGTTGCTGGTTGTGGCGTGATTTTGCCGAGGTTTTGTTTTATTAATATTCTTTGTGTGAAAAACACTTAACTACAAAGAATATTCAGTAAGTAAACTTCAATGTTCTGAGTAGACTGTTCGTCATTCGATATTCATTCTTTATTTTTAATACCTGATACATTTATTATGAGCGACGCCTTTGACCAGAACCGGGTGCGGCAGGTCTCTTTTATTATCGTCATTTTATTGCTGGGCATTTTATTATTCCAGCAATTATTTACTTTTTTGCCGGCTTTCCTCGGCGCTATCACATTGTATATCCTGCTAAACCGGTGGATGTTCTGGCTGACAGAAAAGAAAAAATGGCGCAAGGGGTGGACCGCTGTGCTGCTGATGCTGTTTTCGCTGATCGTTATTTTATTACCTGTAGGACTGCTGGTTAATATGCTTTCCTCCAAAGTAAGCTATGTAGTACAGCATTCAGACGATTTGGTAGGGGCTCTGAAAAAAGTGGTAGCTAATATTGAACAAAAATTTAATGTCACCATTGCCAGTGATAGTAATATTAATAAGTTGGGTAATGGTATTGCATCAAGTGTCCCTAAGATTCTCGGGGCTACGTTCAATACACTAACGACCATCTTCTTTATGTACTTCATTCTGTATTTTATGCTGGTAAATGGAAGAAGTATGGACAAATCTTTATATGAACATGTGCCGCTAAAAGATACCAACGTAGGGCGGTTGGGAAAAGAAATACGGATGATGGTCATATCCAATGCCATCGGCATCCCGCTGATAGCATTTGCACAGGGGATGGTAGCATTGGTTGGTTATTTAATTATTGGGGTAAATGAACCATTCTTCTGGTTTGGCGTCACCTGCATTGCCGGGATGCTGCCGGTGGTGGGTGCCGCACTGGCTTATCTTCCATTGGCTATTATCTTCTTTGCCAACGACCAGACAGGACAAGGTGTTGCCATGCTGATCTTTGGTTTTGGTATTATAGGCACAGTAGATAATATACTTCGTTTTACTTTACTTAAAAAGATGGGCAATGTGCATCCGCTGACTACCGTATTTGGTGTTATCATTGGATTGAAAGTGTTTGGTTTTATCGGGTTGATCTTCGGGCCGCTGCTGATCTCATTGTTTATGCTGCTGCTAAAAATTTATTCCAGTGAATTTATTACGAAGCAAAGGCATATTAATAAGATAATGGAGAATTGAGAAAGTTTATAGTTCGTGATTTGTAGTTTATAGTTGGGGCGTTCTAATTCGCAGATATATATCTTCCAATACGTTTTATTTTCTCGTGGATTTCCTTACATAACTTATGGATGGATGCGTAATTCTTCTTAAAAGGTTACAAAACAAACATTTATTACTTGCATAATTAACAATCAGATAATATTTTACACTGCCTTACGTTTCTAAATCCTACCGAAGGTTTGTAACAAAGATTACTTCGGAGAAAAACCGTACCCTGAGTGAGAAAACTTATTATTCCAATATTTATGGGATTAATGTGTGCTTCCTTTAGCATTAACCCGACTGTGCAAACGGTTAACAGCACTACTACGGCTGTTTCCACTTCATTTAAATCTATTACGGATTACTCTTTTATTACTGCTGATGCAGCAACGTTATTATATAATAGCATCAACCTGCAGCAACATGGTTTGTCAGCAGAAGCTTTTGATTATGCCTGGAAAGGTTACCAGAAATTATTGGAGAAGAAAATGATAAGCCGGGCAAATTTTTTAACGATCTGCGATTTTAGCCAGTCATCAAAGCAAAAGAGATTATATATTATTGATGTGATAAATAATAAACTTGTTACCAACACCTATGTCGCACATGGAAAAAATTCGGGCAGTGAGTTTGCCACTTCCTTTTCCAATAAACCAGAATCATTACAAAGCAGTTTAGGTTTTTATGTTACTTCCAATACCTATGCAGGTGAACATGGATTGTCCTTACGTATTAATGGTGTGGATCCGGGTTATAATGATAAAGCACTTGAACGAAGTATTGTGATACATGGCGCAGGGTATGTGGATGGGGCAAGAGCAAGGGCCGGAATGTTTATGGGTCGCAGCTGGGGTTGTCCTGCTGTTCCGCAAAAAGAATCAACAAATATTATTACCACGATAAAAAACGGAACCTGTCTTTTCATTTATCATCCGTCACGGAATTACCTGCTTAGATCAAAAATATTAAACGGCTGAATGGACATATAACAAGGATGGATGATAACAAAGAGCTTCCTGGTAACAGGAGGCTTTTTTGTTTTTAAAATAATTTGGTTACAGTTTCCTGTATAATAAAATACCCCATCCAGCTCATCACCACTACCACTATCCAACCTGCTAACTGCATCCATACAGGATGTTTGTATCCTTTCATAATTCTTTTTTTAGTGGCGGCAATCAACATAATGGAAAGAGCTATGGGTAATATCAATCCATTGATCGCTCCGGCAAATAACAGTATTTCTCTTGGTTTGCCTATCAAAACAAATATGCAGGTGGTTAAAATGATAAAAATAGAAATACATAATCGTTCATGCTTTGCCAACCATGGATGAAAGGTTTTAAAAAAAGATACTGATGTGTAAGAAGCACCGACTACAGAGGAAATGGCTGCACTCCAAAGGACAACACCAAAAATGCGGAGACCCACCTCACCCGCTGCAAATTGGAAAATGGTAGAGGCGGGATTGTCTTTATTTAAAACAGCACCCTGCGCCAATACACCTACGGCAGCAAGAAATAAAATAAACCGCATGATGGTAGAAATAATAATACCTGTTAAAGCACTTTTATTTACTTCCTTCAAATTCTCTTTTCCTTTAATGCCGGCATCCAGCAACCGGTGTGCCCCGGAGAATGTAAGGTATCCACCGACTGTACCACCGACAATGGTAACAATGGCGATCATACTTATTTTTTCAGGAATAATAGTATGCTGAACCGCCTCCAGTAAAGGTGGATGAGCACTAAACACAATAAATAAAGTAAGAAGGATTTTTATTGTCCCCAATATTTTAGTGACCCCATCCAGCATTTTTCCTATTTCCTTTATCCAGAATAAGATCAATGCTACCACTCCACTTATAATGGCTCCCTGCTGAAAGGATAGCCCGGTCAATACATTTACTCCCAATCCGCAACCTGCAATGTTACCAATATTGAATGCAAAACCTCCCAGCACTACCAGCACTGATAAAAAATATCCAAGACCAGGTAATAACTGATTGGAAATATCCTGTGCTCTTAATTCACTCACCGCTAATATCCGCCAGGTATTTAATTGTGCACCTATATCAATGAATACAGATACAAGAATGACAAACCCAAAACTTGTCATTAGCTCTTGAGTAAATACCGTGGTCTGCGTTAGAAAGCCGGGACCAATAGATGAATTAGCCATCAAAAAAGCAGCGCCTAAACCAACACCACCAAATAATTTAAATTTAGAGGGCTTTGATTGCATTGTAAATATTTTTTGCAAATTCTACTGCCTGTCTTCCATCACCGTGAATGCAAATTGTTTCAGCAACCACCGGAATAGTTTTTCCTGATATACTTGTTACAGTGCCTTCTTTTAACATTTGCAAAACCTGGTTCACTGCTTTTCCTATCTCTACGATCATTGCATTTTGTTGGGAACGGGGAGTTAGTGTACCATCATCCTGGTAAGTACGGTCAGCAAATACTTCACTCGCAGTTTTTAACCCCACTGCTTTTGCTTCGCTGATGGAATAGCTTCCGCTGAGTCCGAATAAAATAAGATTGCCATCAAAATCTTTTACTGCTTTTGCAATAATGTTTGCTAATACAGGCTCCCTGGCAGACATATTATACAATGCACCATGCGGCTTTACATGATTCAATTTGGTATCCAAAGAAGAAGCGATCTCAGTAAGTATGATCAATTGCTGTGTGACCAGGTCATACACTTCTTCTTTGTGAATGTTCATTTCGCTTCTGCCAAAATTATTCCTGTCTAAAAAAGAAGGATGAGCACCAATTGATACTTTATGTTTAAGCGCTGATTCAATTGTAGCCCACATGGTGACGGGATCGCCTGCATGATAACCGCAGGCAATGTTTGCGGAAGAAATAAAGGGCATGATCAATTCATCATTGCCCATGCCTTCTCCCATGTCGCAGTTAATATCAACCTCACCCCCCGCCTCACTTCTTTGGTGAAGAGAAGGGTCTTGTGAGGAATTATTACTACCCGGATCATTTTCTATAACTGAACTCATCTTTTAAAGTATTCCTGCAATTTGAAAGTACAGGCATTTTGCAGTTGGAGCAAATGTTGTTGCTGTTTTATTAATAATTCTTCTGCTGTTTGCTGGTCCGTAAAGCAGAAATTAATTTTATCCCCTGCCTTCATCTGCGCCAACCGTGAATGATGGGCTGAGATAACATGAGCTACCCGGGGATAACCACCGGTGGTCTGGTGGTTAGCCATTAAAACAATAAGTTGGCCATCGGGTAGTAACTGAATGGTGCCAAAGCTTACGGCAGATGAGATCACTTCTTCATTAGTAACCCGGCGCAATGGAATATTATTAAGCCGGTAGCCCATGCTGTCGGATTGCTGTGTGATGAAAAAAGAAGTTGAAGTAAAATCCTCTTTTGATTCAGTCGTAAGTTGTTTCCATTCATTACCCGGAAGAACTAATACCTCTTTACTTTGATTCAACCAAATCGTATCTGCCTGCCAGGGCAATACCCTAAAGTCATTTTGCTTTATAATGGAAAATGGCTGGCGCAATAAAAGCTCATCGTCCTTCTGAAGTCTTCTTCCATGGAAGCCACCGGCTTTCGCTTTCAGATGGGTGCTGTAACTGTTCATCCATTTATCAATAGCCATGCCACCAGCAATGGCGAGGTAAGCCCTTGCTCCATTTACCGGTTTATGAAACTGAAGTACATCATTTTTTCCAACTACAATTCCATGCAGATCCGGTACAGGTTCGCCATTAATACTGGCTGCGAAATCAGCCCCGCTTAAAGCTATTAGTACCGGTTGCGTAAACATGAAAACAGCAGCAGGGAAGTGCATTTCAATAACGGCTTCACCCGGTTCATTACCTACCAGTATATTTGCTACCTGCATAGCATATTTATCCATTACGCCGGTTGGGTTGATACCCAGATGCTGGTTGCCGAAACGACCAGTATCCTGAATAGTATCTAATATACCTGCTTTAATAATTTTTAAACTCATACCTCACCCCCGACCCCTCTACATCCTTCGACAAGCTCAGGACTGGCGAGGGGTGTTTTGAAATTCATAAAACTCCTCTTTTGTTATTGAATAGAACTGTACCCGATCCCCTGCTTTTAATAAGGTGGGCTCATCTCTTGTCACATCAAATAATTTTACCGGTGTTCTTCCGATTATTTGCCACCCACCCGGCGATGATAAGGGATAGATGCCAGTTTGTTTTCCGGCAATTCCTACACTCCCTGCCTCAATATTAGCAGGTTGGGGTTTTCTTGGTATAGTAATTTTTTCATCTACTTCTCCCATATAGGTAAAGCCTGGTAAAAAACCCAGCATGTAAACTTTATACGTTTTTGATGTGTGAATTTGGATCACTTCATTGACAGCAATATTTTTTTTGGCTGCCAGTTGCTGTATATCCCATGCAAATTCTTCTTCATAGCAAACAGGGATGTTTATCACCCGTTCTTTTTCCTCCTTGTATTGAATGGAGTGCTTCATTTGTTGCCGCAGTTGTTGCTCCATCCATTCATACACCGTGTGCCCGGCAGACATTTTTTTCTTTAGTGCCTGCACATCATAGTGAATGGTTAGAGAGCTGTAAGCCGGAACAGCCTCAATCATGCCCGGCCATGGATGCTGACGCAGTTGATTAAATCTTGCAATGACTTCCTGGTTGATGCCTTCATCAATGCAATTGCCAAAGTCAATGGTGATGGCAGAATCGCCGAGCGGAAAAATATGATATGGAGCATCCGGGTATCTCATTTCAAAGGCATTTTTGAAGATACCAACTTACTGCGTACTTCGAAAACACTGCTATTGGGCGAAGTAGTAACTTTACCGCTGATGGCAAGATTTAACCGAAGTGACAGTTTCAATTTATTATCCAAGATAACGCCCCGGCGTGCATGGAACGGCGTAAAGGTGCTGAGCAGCTTTTATATCAGCAAATGGACCAAACGACCGGTGCAATGGGGTTACCCGGTTTCTATTTCCTTTGAACCGACTACTTCCTGCAACCTTCGCTGTCCGGAATGCCCCAGTGGATTAAGAGCTTTTACCCGGCCAACCGGCATGCTGCAAAGAGATTTTTTTAGTGAAACGATCGACCAGCTTTCCAAAGAGTTATTATATCTCGTTTTTTATTTCCAGGGCGAACCATACCTCAACCCCAATTTTTTGGATATGGTGGAGTATGCTTCTAAAAAAAGGATCTATACCGCTACCTCCACCAATGCACATTACTTAACGGATGCTAATGCTAAACGAACTATTGAAAGCGGTTTGGACCGGTTAATTATTTCTATTGATGGCACCACACAGGATGTATACCAGCAATATCGTGTCGGAGGTACTCTTAGCAAAGTGATAGAAGGGGCTAAAAATATTGTGAAGTGGAAAAAAGAATTGAAAAGTAAAAAACCTTTTGTGGTATTTCAATTTTTAGTGGTGAAGCCCAATGAACACCAGATAGAAGAGGTAAAAAAATTAGCGAAAGAAGTAGGGGTGGATGATGTATGGTTTAAAACAGCCCAGGTATATGATTATCAAAACGATCCCAACCAGTTGATCCCCACCATTGATAAATATAGCCGATACCGCAAAACGGAAAAGGGACATGAGTTTAAAGGTAAGTTGGCCAATCAATGCTGGCGCCTCTGGCATGACCCGGTGATTACCTGGGATGGGCTGGTTGCTCCCTGTTGTTTTGATAAAGATGCGCAGCATCAACTGGGTGATCTAAAGAAAAAATCGTTCAAAGAGATTTGGAAGAACGGAGAATACACTACTTTCAGAAAAAAGATCTTGAAAGGTCGTAAGAATATTGATATCTGCTCCAATTGCAGTGAGGGCACAAAAGTTTGGGAGAGATAAGAAAAAGAAAATTAATTTGTCATCCTGCTCCGCCCCCGACGGAAGAAGGATGCGCCAATTGCTCCGGGGGAATCAAAGTGTGGAATAATGACTAATCACCAAAGAGTTTACCATGCAAATGCCATCCTCCTTATCTACCAGGTTACAATATCAGCATAAATCATTGATAGATATAATTGATGACCTTTCTGATGAACAAATCCGGCGACAGGTCATTTCCGGTAAATGGTCCATTTTTGAAAACATTGTTCACCTGCAATCCTACCAACACATATTTATTGACCGGGTGAAACAAATCCTGGAAAATACTAATCCTTCCTTCTCCCGTTACAGTGCAGAAGCCGATGTCATCTTCCTGGACAATTGCCATAAATCTACCCGGGAAATAATGCAAGACCTCTTATCCATCAGGAAGGAAATAGCTTCCGGTATGCTCTATTTTGAGGCGGCTGATTTAGCTAAGACAGGAGTCCACCCTGCTTTCGGGAAAATGTCACTCATGCAATGGCTGAATTTTTTTTTACTACATGAGGCGCATCACCTGTTTACCATTTTTAAGTTGGGGGCGGAGCTGAAAAAAGGTTAAGAGAAGCAACGGGTCAAAAGACAATAATTTGAAACTGGCATTTACATAAGGCTTCTGCCAATAAAGTATCGTACCCCAGTATTCTAACTTCAAACTTACGGCTACCATTGCTTCATTTCATCAAAAATGGATGTGTAAAAGGAGGCAAAGCCTTCAAAAAAACTTCGGATGGATTCTGATAAAATCTTCATGGGTTAAGGTGTTATGGTGGTCCTGTAAAATATTTACTTCAGTATATACGATAATACCAGAAAGAGGAGTTCTTTTAGAGAATTGCTGCACCCTCCATGTTAATAAATTAATAAACCGTGAAAATTATAAATGATTAATTTGGTAAATCAATGTTGCAACATTAATTTTGTTCTTTCAATTCTCCAACAATAAAAATTAGTACTATGGACTTAAGAACAAATGTTGACCAGTTAAATCAAATGATACTGGAAGGAAAGATACTCGACGCCTTTGAAAAATTTTATGACGATGATGTAGTGATGCAGGATAATGACTATCCGGCCCGTGTGGGCAAAGACGTAAACCGGCAATTTGAAGAGACGTTTGTCAATGGACTTACAGAATTTCGTGGTGCCAAAATCATTAACACCATCATCAGTGATGACCTGGCTGTTACGGAGTGGTGGATGGATTATACCCACAAAGACTTCGGCACCCGCAATTACACCCAACTGGCCGTTCAACGTTGGAAGAATGGTAAGATTGTAGAGGAGAAATTTTATTATAACAATTAAGGATCCTTCCATTTTGAAAAAGTTTTGGGCGAAGTGTACGGCTTATCCCAAAACTTTTTACTTTTAACGGGTAACAGTATATATGGGTATTGATCAGGACATACAACAGTCAAAATTTCAGAATTCGCACCAGAAAGCAGCTATTAATCTTATTTATACGCTGGGCTGGATGAGAGAAAAAACAAACACCATTTTTGAAGCCGAAGATATTACTCCCCAACAATTTAATATTCTTCGAATATTAAGAGGCAGTTTTCCGCAACCTCTTTCCACTTTACAGATCAGGGAAAGGATGCTGGAAAAAATGAGTGACACCAGCCGCATTGTTGACAGGCTGATTGCAAAAGGCCTCGTAAAAAAACTTACTTGTAAAAATGACCGTCGCCTGGTAGATGTAATCATTGGTGAGAAAGGAAAAAAATTACTAGAGCGGTTAGATGCCCGACAGGTTGAAATTGATGGTGTGTTGGGCAATCTTTCAGAAAAGGATGCCAATATTCTCAGCGACCTGCTGGATAAGATCAGGCATGGCGGTGAATGATGTATTTTTACATGGTGAGTTCATCGAACCATGATTATTCATTCCGAATCGTAACGTATGAAGAAACCCTCCATTTGGTTATTAATCTCTGTATTCTCCTTTCAATTTACCAGTGCCCAACCCAAATACGAATTTCGTGGCGTATGGATAGCTACCGTTAATAATATTGATTGGCCTGCCGGAGGTGTTACCGATCCTGCCAAACAAAAAGCTGATTATATCCGCTTGCTGGATATGCACCAGAAGAATGGTATGAATGCCATGATCGTTCAGGTTCGCCCTGCCGCAGATGCTTTTTATCCATCGCAATATGAACCGTGGAGCCAGTGGTTGACGGGCACGCAAGGCAAACCTCCTTCCCCTTATTACGATCCGATGCAGTTTATGATTGAAGAAACGCATAAACGGGGCATGGAGTTTCATGCCTGGTTGAATCCTTACCGGGCGGTTCATAATATCAGCGGTTCTTCTGTTTCGGCTAATCATATCACCCGAATACATCCGGAATGGTTTCTGACGTACGGTGATAAAAAATATTTTGATCCCGGAAATAAAGAAGCACAAAAATTTGTGGTGAATGTGGTAAGGGATATTGTAAAGCGGTATGATGTGGATGCCATTCACATGGATGATTATTTTTATCCATACCGTATTCCCGGGAAAGAATTTCCGGATGACGCTACTTACAGAAACTCTGGCACCCCGCTAAATAAAGATGACTGGCGTCGCAGCAATACTGATTCCATCATACAAACACTCAGCAGTGTTATCAAACAGGAGAAAAAGCTTTGCAGGTTTGGGATCTCCCCTTTTAGTGTGTGGCGCAATAATGATAAAGACCCGGTGAGGGGTAGCGATAGCCGTGGCGGACAAACAAATTATGATGATTTGTATGCTGACATATTATTGTGGTTAAAAATGGGATGGATTGATTATGTGACACCACAACTTTATTTTTCAATCGGCCACCCAAAAGTTGATTATGCAAAAATGCTCGAGTGGTGGAGCCGCAATAGTTTTGGCCGGCATGTATATATAGGTCATGGTATTTACAAAGTGGAAACAAAAGAAGCTGGTTGGAATGACCCTGTTCAAATTCCCAACCAGGTAAAACTGTTACGCCTTTATCCAAATGTACAAGGAAGTATTTATTATAGTAGCAGGATATTCGAAAAAAATCCCAATGGATGGAATGACAGTTTGCAAAACAATTATTACAAGTATCCTGCTTTATTACCACCGATGCGCTGGATAGATAATGAAAAACCCTGGCCACCAATAGTAGAAAGAACTATCAGCAATGATTCTGTTATACAATTAACGGTAAAGCCAGACCCGAGGAACTTAGTGGA
Organism: Chitinophagaceae bacterium; assembly: GCA_046596865.1. Lineage (GTDB taxonomy): Bacteria > Bacteroidota > Bacteroidia > Chitinophagales > Chitinophagaceae > JJ008. Next base: position 649 of record JBKJLR010000257.1, on the reverse strand, counting down.
AATTAAATATTATGTAGTGTATCAATATGCGGCCGATTCGCACAGTGAAACGTTTGGTAATGTGCCCAGGTACATATCCCGGTTTGTTACTACTCCCGCCGGTTTTACATTAACGGAGCCTCTTTCATCAAAACATTTTTCTTACCGCTATGTTATTACTGCTGTAGGAAAAAATAATAACGAAAGTGATTTGAGTGAGATTGCGATACTGGTGCAGCCGGGTGGTAAGTGGAATTTTTATAAGCCGTAACTCCCGCCACTAATGAGTCTTAAAAATTATTAATTCTTAATTATTCATTTTTAATTACCTCACTATGCCCGGTTTTGAACTCTGGAGTGATAAAGAAAGAAAAGAAGTTAACGAGGTACTGGAAACCGGCATCCTGATGCGGTATGGCTTTGACGGACCCCGGAAAGGTATCTGGAAAAGCAAAGAACTGGAGGGTGCTATTTGTCAAACATTTGGAAGTAAATATGCCCAGCTTACATCCAGTGGCACGGCTGCCTTAACCACCGCCCTGAGTGCTTTGGGTATTGGATATGGCGATGAGGTAATTACCCCTTGCTTTACATTCGTTGCAAGTTTTCAAGCCATAATAAGTGTGGGTGCTGTACCTGTTCTGGTGGATGTGGATGATACATTGACATT
>JBKJLR010000038.1:0-9876 GCA_046596865.1 Chitinophagaceae bacterium | reverse complement strand
TGATATAGTCAGCTTTACCGATAAAAAAATCCCATTCTTTTTCGGCCAGCAATTCCGGGATCCGGCTTTCCCAAAAACCATGAATTCCTTTCTGGTCTGTGTATTGCCCGTTGTGATTTGTGTTGGCATGCAGCGGAACATGGGCATCGGACATGTAGTGACCAATATCTGCTGAATATTTTAAAATTTTAGCCTGGTTTTTTTCTTTAAAAGCATCGGTCAGCCGGTACAGCATGGTTTGTAACCACCACGGTACAATTCCATAAGCATTCAAGGTGTCTTCAGAATATTTTGTCACCGCATCATTCCATTTCCTTGGTAAAGAATCAAATGGGTAAATGCCATAATGGTCAATATCTATATAATGCCTCGGACCTTCTTCTGGCACAGCATATCTTCTTTTATCAGGGTCTACAGCATGTTCAGAAAGAAAGTCAATTTGTGTTTTATACAACACCATCATTTCCGGTGGCAATAGAAACACAGCATAGTAGTTGATTTTTTTGTGAGCATAAAATCCCCAGCAAAAACTATGTTTAGCGAATAAAGAACACAGAACTATAAGAAAAAATTTTCGCATCAATCATTTTTTAATTCAAGGGTGTCTTCGGTTTTTCTTTCTGCATCCAGATCCACTACGCCCCCCGTTACAGCATACTTCATTGCTTCACCAGCGGTTATTTTATCAATTTTTTTAATTTTTTCTCTTGGCAAAATAAACAACTGACCCGCCCAATGATAGGACTGAGGCACATATACCGCTACATTACCGGCACCCAAATCAAATTTCTGCATTTCTTCATCGGTTAAAAAGCCCACTACCCACACATCATTGGCAAATGCATTGGCTAATACGGCCTGGTTGAATTTTTTTTTGTCACCGCCAAAGGCTTTAAAAAAATCTTTAGTAGAGGAGTAAATAAATTTTATACCGGGGGTTTTTTCCATCCATTGGTCAAAGAAATCAATAAAACCACCCATCAGGAAATTGGAGCTCACCCATCCTACCAGCAATACAAATACAATTATTATTACAAAACCCAGTCCGGGTATATCTACATAGGGCCGCAATATCCCATCCACTTCCTCAAAAAGCCTGTACAGTACATAGGCGGTAATGGCAATGGGAGCAATAATGATAAGCCCCTGAATAAAATAACGAAAAATTTTTTTAGCAAAGCCCAGGCTTTGAGGTTCGGTGTCCATTTAACTGATTTACAAGCTAAGGTAACCTAAAAATTATGTCCCTGACGGTGAAAAAAAGCGGTGAACGGTAGAAAAAACAGGGCGGAAACTTTGGTTACGAAAAAAGTTTCCTTAGTTTTGTGGTTGGAATATGAATTATGGAAGCAAAAGAAAGAATATCAAGCAAAGCGGAAGAGTTGTTCATGCAGTTTGGCATCCGGTCGGTATCAATGGATGATATTGCCAACAGTCTGGGCATGTCCAAAAAAACACTTTATCAATATTTTGCCGATAAGGACGAACTGGTAGAAGAGGTGGTGGACGGGCATATAAATGTAGTTGAAGGTGATTGTATGAATTGCCGGAAAGATGCTAAAGATGCGATCCATGAAATTTTTCTTACCATGGAACATATCATGCAGGAATTCAAGAATATGAACCCTATGCTGCTATATGATCTGGAAAAATTCCATTTTAAAGCTTATCAGCGATTTAAGAATTACAAGGATAAATTCCTGCTGCAGGTTATCCGCAACAATATTGAATGGGGTATGAAAGAAGAGTTATACCGGCCAGATCTGAGTGTAGATGTATTGTCAAAATACAGGATAGAATCGATCATGATCCCTTTTAACGTGGCTGTATTTCCACCGGGCAAGTACAACCTGGCTAAAACCTCTCAAATAATGATTGAGAATTTCACCTATGGCCTGGCTACTATCAAAGGACATAAACTGATTCAGAAATACAATGAACAACGACAAAAAATTTTTTCGTATGAAGAGATCAAGAAATAAAATTTCGGCTACTACCGGGTGGGTTTTTGGATTAGCATTGCTTCCATTGGGAGTATTTGCTCAAAACTTGCCCGGAAAAAACCGGGACAGCGCAAAAATCACCAGGCATGAATTTTCCATTCAGCAGGCAGTGGAATATGCAAAGAAAAATAATGTAAATATAAAAAACGCATTGGTGGATGTACTACTGCAGGAGGAGCAGAACAGGGAAATTACTTCAAATGCCTATCCCCATATCAACGCTAATATTTATAGTGCTTATAACCCCAATGTAGCTACACAGGTGATACCCAATTTCATTTCTCCCGCTACTTACCAGGTATTAATTGACCAGGGCGTTAAAGATGGAAATGGTAACCCCATCGTGATGCCGTCTGATTTTGGATTTATTGCAGCACAGTTTGGGTCAAAGTTTAGCACTACCGCAGGCATCAGCCTCTCACAGATTTTATTTGACGGACAAGTTTTTATAGGACTGAAAGCAAGAGACGCTTCCATACAGTTCAGGAAAAAAAATGTGGAAGTAACAGAAGAGCTGATTAAGACTAATATCTATAAAATTTATTATCAACTGCTGGTGAGTAAAATTCAGGTAGAATTATTGGATGCCAATATTATCCTTCTGGAAAAATTGTTGAGAGACACCCGGATAATTTATGAGAATGGGTTTGCAGAAAAGCTGGATATAGATAAAGTAAATGTGCAATTAACAAATTTGCAAACCGAAAGAAATAAAGTGCTAAGCATTATTGGCAACGGCTATTATGGCCTGAAGTTGCTAATTGGCATGCCGATCAAAGAGGAACTGGTGCTTACAGATAAAATAACTGATGACAAGGTAAAGGAAGGCTTCATGGTTAATGACAATTACGCATATGAAGACAGAAAAGAATTTCAATTCACACAGATTAGTAAAACATTGCTTGAATATAATGTCCGCCGTTACAAGCTTAGCAAATTACCTGCCGTTTCATTTGGGGCTTCCTACGCCCAAAATGCACAACGGAATCAATGGAATTTTATTAAAAAAGGGGATTGGTATACTATATCTAGTGTAAACCTCAGTGTCAACCTACCAATTTTTAATGGGTTTTATACAAAATCAAAAATTCAGCAGGCCCAACTGGAGGTTCAAAAAATTGATAACCAGTTGGAGGCTTTGAAGATTTCGATAGATATGGAAGCAGCGACAGCAAAGAATAATTTTCATTCAGCTTTGTCCACGATGGATTTTCAGAAAAAAAATATGGAACTGGCAGAGAAGGTTTACCAGCAAACAAAAAAGAAATATGAAATGGGAACCGGCTCCCAAATGGAAATTAATACAGCACAAACAGATATGAAAGCAGCACAAACCAATTATATCTCTGCTTTGTATGATGCCATCATCGCAAAAATTGATTTTATGAAAGCAACCGGCAAACTATAACCTCTGGTAATAGGAGTAGAAAGGATTTCATTAGTTGTTCAAAGGATAAAAAATTAAATGATTTCTAAGACTAATATATATTATATGAAACATACATCAATTGCATTGTTAGTAACTGTTATAACTACCTTGTTCATTGCATCATGTGGTGCCGGGGCCAAAGACAAAAAAGGCGATATCGGCGATATGAGAGTAAAGCTTGAAAAACTGAAGAAAGAAAAAAGCACATTGGATGCTGACATCCGTAAATTAGAAGACCAGCTTGTTAAAGCTGATCCCAAAGGTGCACAGCAGGTTCAGAAATTAGTATCTGTTGATACACTTCGCATAAAAGATTTTACCCACTTCATAGAATTGCAAGGCAAAATTGATGCAGAAGGAATGGCGTATGTAGCTCCATCAGGGCAGGGAGGACAGGTGAAAGCCATCTATGTAAAACTTGGACAAAAAGTCAGCAAGGGGCAATTGATTTTAAAATTAGATGGTGCTATGGCAAGACAGGGTGTGATAGCTGCACAACAACAGACAGGGCAATTAAAAGCAAGACTGACACAGGCACAAACAGTGTATGAACGTTACCAGAATTTGTGGAAACAAAATATTGGTGCTGAGATACAAGTAATAAATGCTAAAGCAGATGTAGATGCATTGGCCGCTCAATTGAGAGCCGCAAATGCCCAGGTGGGAATGGCGCAGGAGCAGGCCAATATGTCCAACGTATATGCCGGCATCGGCGGTACGATTGATGAGATGAATATAAAAGTGGGTGAATTCTTTTCACCGCAAAGTGCAGCTATGCCGGGTGCAGGTATCCGCATAGTGAACAACAATAATTTGAAAGTAGTAACGAATGTGCCGGAGAACTATATAGCAAGAGTAAAGAAAGGGGATAAAGTGGAAGTGGTTATTGCAGATAGTGGCAAACCGCCGTTCCAATCTGTTATCAGTGTGGTTGGCGGATCCATTGACCCGACCACCCGGTCATTTATAACAGAAGCAAAACTACCTTCTGACCCAATGTTGAAACCAAACCAGACTGCTACAATGAAAATCCTTGACTATGAATCAAAAGGGGCCGTAGCCGTTCCGGTAAATGTGGTACAGAGCGATGAGAAAGGTAAGTATGTGTATGTAATGGAAAAAGCAGGCGATAAAATGGTAGCCAGGAAAAAAGTGGTGAGTGTGGGAGAAGCTTATAACGGATTTATTGAAATTAAAAGTGGCTTGACAGGTGGTGAGTTGATAATTACAGAAGGTTATCAAACAGTGTATCATGGGCAAGCAGTAACAACAGGTATCACTGATGGAAAATGATGTGAATGATAATACATGATAAAACAGGAATACAAATATTCAGACATAACTGCGAAAATCATTGGTTGTGCGATAAGAGTCCATAATGAACTTGGTCCGGGTTTTCCGGAGTACATCTATCAAAGGGCATTAGGAATCGAATTTAGAAATACATTATTGCAAAACGAAAGGGAAAAAGAACATCCTGTTTATTATCTCAATGAGCTGGTAGGTAAAAGAAGAGTTGATTTTGTGGTTGAAGAAAAAGTAATGGTTGAGTTAAAAGCAGTTGACAAATTAGACGAATTAAGCATGAGCAGAAGTTTAAATTATATGAAAGCCTTTAACCTGGAAGTTGGTCTGCTAATAAATTTTGGCGGGGCAAAGCTTGAATTTAAAAGACTTATAAGTAATAAAATGTAAGGTCGGATAACACGACATCATTTAAATCATAACCATCATTCAATCAGTGATATGAAAGTTTTCGAAGGAGTTACAAACAAATTCAAACAGTTTCGCCCTACCAGCTGGGCTATTGATAACAAAACTGCTGTTTACATTATTGCTATCCTTATTACTCTATATGGATTGATAAAGTTCAACAATATGCCGAAGGAGCAATTCCCGGATATTGTGGTGCCGACAATTTCTGTAGCAACGGTGTATGTAGGTAATTCACCCAAGGATATTGAAAACCTGGTGACCCGCCCAATAGAAAAACAACTGAAAGGCATCAGCGGTGCCAAGGTGAATAAAATTCAAAGTACTTCGCAGGCCGATTATAGTTTGATCATCGTGGAGTTTGATACGGATGTAAAAACAGAATTGGCCAAACAAAAAGTAAAAGATGCAATTGATAAAGCAAAAACTGATTTACCTGCCGACCTGACATCTGAACCGGATGCGCAGGAATTTGCTTTTAGTGAAATGCCTATCATGTTCGTCAACATCAGCGGCGATTATGATGCGATGAAGCTGAAAGTGTATGCAGATAAAATGCAGGACAAGTTTGAAGAATTGAGTGAAGTAACAAGGGCAGAAATTGTTGGTGCCCCGGAAAGGGAGGTACAGGTAAATGTGGATCCTTATAAAATGACGGCAGCACGGGTAAGCTTCATGGATGTAGAAAATGCTATCAGCCGGGAGAATAACGACATCACTGGCGGATTGATAGAAGTTGGTAATATGAAAAGGACACTGAAAGTAAAAGGTCAGTTTGCCAGTGCATTGGATCTGCAAAACATAGTGGTGCGAAGCAGTGCACAGGGTGCATCTGTTTACCTGCGGGACATTGCTGAACTAAGAGATACGATTAAAGATAAAGACAGTTATGCCCGTTTGGATGGAAAAAATGTAGTGACATTGAACATTGTAAAAAGAGCAGGAGAGAACCTGATCAATTGTGCTGATAAAGTGAAAGCAGCCGTAGCAGAAATGCAGGCGGCAGATGAATTACCAAAAGATTTGCGGGTAGAATTTACAGGCGACCAGAGCAAACAAACAAAAACTTCTTTCAACGAATTAATTAATACTATCATCATCGGGTTTATTCTTGTATTGATTATCCTGATGTTCTTTATGGGTGTTACCAATGCCTTCTTTGTGGCATTAAGTGTGCCGCTAAGTGTTTTTGTGGCATTTTTATTCTTACCACTTGCAGATAGTATTATTGGAACTACGGTTACCCTCAACTTTATTGTGTTGTTCGCTTTACTTTTCGGATTGGGAATTATTGTGGATGATGCAATTGTGGTAATCGAAAATACCCACCGTATATATAATAATGGAAAGGTCCCGATTGTCCGAAGTGCCAAGGAGGCGGCGGGAGAAGTTTTCATACCTGTATTAGCAGGTACGGCTACTACGCTGGCTCCGTTCTTCCCTTTACTATTCTGGAAGGGATTGATTGGTAAGTTTATGATCTACCTGCCAACGATGTTAATACTTACACTGGCAGCCTCATTGATCGTAGCATTTTTCTTTAACCCGGTATTTGCAGTAAGTTTTATGAAACCGGAAGGGAAAGAATATGAAAAACCAAAGAAGGCTATTTTCAGAAATAAATGGTTCCTTGTTTTTGTTATAGCGGGTATTTTATTACACCTGCCGGGTATGCATGGGCTGGCTAATTTCTTATTACTGATGGCCCTGTTAATGGTACTTAATGCTTTTGTGCTAAATGGTTGGATCCATTCTTTCCAGAAGAAAGTGTTACCGAAGCTGATGAACCGGTACGAAAAATTGCTGCGTTGGATATTGGTGGGTAGAAGGCCAATTTATGCTTTCATCTCCTTGTTTGTTTTGTTTGCTTTTTCTGCCGGGCTGTTAATGGTGCGGGGAAACAAATCAACATTCTTCCCAAGCGGAGATCCGAATATGGTATTTGTATATTTAAAACTGCCGGTAGGAACAGATGTAAAATATACTGACAGTATAACAAGTGTGTTGGAAAAAAGAGTAGAGAAAGTATTAGAAAAAGAAAAACCGGGAACAGCGGGCAGCATTGTAGAAAGCATCATCACCAATGTGGCGGTGAGTGCCAATAACCCGAGAGATAATAACAGAAGTGTACAATCTCATTTAGGCCGCATACAAATTTCTTTTGTAGAATTTGAAAAGAGACATGGTAAACGAACCATGCCATATAAAGATGCAATACGGGAAGCGGTACAGGGAATTCCGGGTGCCAATGTGGAAGTGGCACAGGAAGATGGTGGCCCGCCCACTGACCCGCCGGTGAATATAGAAGTGGTGGGGGATAATTTTGAAAACATTGCTGCTGTTGCTACACAATTGTCTAATTATTTAGACACCAACAGGATAAAAGGTATTGAGAATCTTCAGGCTGATGTGGATTTAAACAATCCTGAGATCACCATCAATGTGGACAGGGAGAAAGCCATGTTTGAAGGTATCAGTACCGGGCAGGTGGGTATGGAATTACGTACTGCTGTATTTGGAAAAGAAGTTAGTAAGATAAAAGATGGAGAAGATGAATATAAAATACAGTTACGGTATAATGATCTTATGCGTCAGAATATCACCGACCTGATAAATATGCGTATCACCTTTATGGATATGAATACCATGCGGGTAAAATCCATTCCGCTCAGTGCGGTGGCAACTATTGATTACACCAATACAACAGGTGGTGTAAAAAGAAAGAATGTAAAACGAACTATCCAGTTGCAAAGCAATGTAACTGACCCTACATTGGTAGGACCTATCAATAAAGAGCTGCAAATAAAGCTTGATGACTTTAAAAGCAAAGCAAATGTACCGCCTGATGTTACCATTAAATTAAGCGGACAAAGTGAACAGGAAAAAGAAACCCAATCGTTCCTGGGAACAGCTTTTATGATCGCAATCGGTCTTATCTTTTTAATATTAGTGTTGCAGTTCAATTCGATGAGCAAACCGTTTATTGTAATTACAGAAATATTTTTCTCCGTAATAGGTGTATTGATGGGTTATGCTATAACCGGGATGACCATCGCCACCATCATGCTGCTGGTTGGTATTGTTGGGTTAGCAGGTATTGTGATAAAAAATGGTATCCTAATCATTGAATTTACGGATGAGCTTCGTGGCAGGGGAATGAAAACAAGAGAAGCAGCGATACAGGCCGGTAAGATCAGGATCATACCGGTGATGCTAACAGCGGTGGCCACCATTTTGGGTTTATTGCCATTAGCGATAGGATTTAATATTGACTTTATAGGATTGTTCCGGCATCTGCGTCCTAATATTTTCTTTGGAGGTGACAGTGTAGTGTTTTGGGGGCCGTTGAGCTGGACCATTATTTTTGGTTTATTATTCTCTTTCTTTCTTACGTTGGTGATGGTACCCAGTATGTACCTGATTGCTGAACGACTTAAAAGACCGATGGAGAAATTTTATGGAACCAAGTTCATTGCATTGTTAGGTTTTACCGGTCCTTTCTTTTTCATTTTTGTTGGTATCATGTTCCTGGTTAGAAGAATACAGGGAAAGAAAGTGTGGCTGGGGAAACTGAAACCGGCAACCAAAGAGGCCTGATCAGCGATATAATGAATAGCAGTTGGTTTTGGGTTTAAAAAAAGCGGCTCTCATTTGAGAGCCGCTTTTCTTTATGAAGTGACACCTTTTTAAAAAGGTGTTACCCGTTTCCCTTTACAAATTGGCGACCTGGTATAAAACTATAAGCTATCAGTTATTAAAATCCTTTCTTCTCTATCTTCTTTCCATCCACATCCAGTTCGATTATTTCGTAACCCAGTTTTTTCACACCGGCCATTATTTTTGCTTTGTCACCTACCAGCAAAATATTCATCTTATCAGGATTCAGCATTTTTTTAGCTACAGCATCAATATCCTGTTTTGTCAATTTGGCCAAAAGTTTATTTTGCTGATCTACATAGTTGGCTGGTAAATTATAATCGAGGATACGACCAATAAAACCAGCTTTTTGTAAACCTGTTTCATAGAGTAATGCATCTCTTTGTCCTAATGAGTTTTTCATAAACTTCAGTTCAGGTTCTGTGATGCCATTGTCCCGGTAATTTTTTAATTCTTTCATTACTTCAACCAAAGCACTGTCGGTAGCATCGGCACGGATGCCGGAGCTAAATTCAAAATCACCTGTATATTCATCAGCGGTGAAAGAGCTTCGGGCACCATAGGTCCAACCTTTATCTTCCCGGAGATTTAAATTTAAACGACTGTTAAAATCACCACCCAGGCCATAGTTCATTAACCTGGACTTGTAGTAATCACCGGTAGCATCGTATTTCAAGCCGGTAGCATACCCAACACGAAACTGTGATTGTGCTGCTTTTGGAATATCCACCATATACACTTTGCTTTTATCAATAGAAGAAGCTACACCATTTACTTTTGGTAAATCAATCTTCTTGTTGGGAAGCCTGTTCAGAAATGCCAGTTTGGGCAATACTTCGTCCTGCTTAACATCACCCACCACTACCACTTTAACTCCCTGCGAAGTCATGTATTTACTGTAATAGTTTTCAATGTCTTCCAGTTTCAAATTACGGATCGTATATTCAGTTCCATCTTCACTCATACTGAGGATACTGTTAGGTCCATAATTTACTTTGGCGAATACCAGGTCAGCAACTACAGCCGGGTCAGCTTTTGATTGTTTAAAGCCTTCTAATCTTTGCTTTTGTATGC
>JBKJLR010000011.1:0-3181 GCA_046596865.1 Chitinophagaceae bacterium | reverse complement strand
TTCTTGTGGATGCACCCGAGCCATGGGCAAACACAACTGCCGGATGAGTCCCTTTTGAAGAAGGAATATACAAGTCGCCTTTCAACGTTCGTTTTCCGGATATAAAAGAAACTGCTTGCCTGGTATGAGGAGACACTCTTTCCCCCATTGCAGGTACCGAATTCTCAATAATTCTTAACCCTGCGACGGTACTTTTTTTATCCCGCAAAAAAATAAACAACTTACTGCTGTCATTGTTATCTCTGAACACATTATTCTCAACGGGTATGAGTGCACCCAGTTTCAGCGTCTTAAGGTCTAAGTAAACAAGGCTCTTAAATTCATCAAATATTCCCAACGTAATGCGATGTTCATTTCCAAAAGCAAACGTTCCTTCATAAGTATAAAGATCATCTTTTGTTAACGCTGGCTGTTGTGCTGAAAGAAAATCAGCATTCATCATTAAAATTATTGATAAAAAAAATGATCGCATTTTGGTGAATTTTACATTTGTTTATACCTTTTGCTCACGGCCAATCATCTCCCCTTCTTCCCCCCACCCTGCTAAACCCAATTCGAAAACCATTTTGCCAGGGCTTTCCATTTAGGTAGGATTGTACAAAATCAACCCGAATTTGTTTAAAGATATTATCAAAGCCTGCAAAAACTTCGTAGTAGTTTTTGTTATCATTGATGTAGAAGCCATTGGCGCCCGCTACTAAATAAAGATTTAGTTTCCGGAAGCCGGGAATTTTATTGGTTAAAAATCCATTGAAGTTATGCTCAATATGCGCCAGTGCATAAAACCGGGAGACGTTGCTGAACTGGTAAATGGGTAATAATTGAAAGATATTTAAATAATCAGTAGCAAAAGTAGAAATATTACCGTTGAAGTGGTTGTAATCCGGCACTTGAACATTGATACCCGTATCAATAAATCCACCAACACCTAACCGGTAACGAAATTTTCCCTGCAATTTGAAATTAATATTATCTGTGATCCCGAGTTTCCATTTACTAAAATTTTCATCGCTGCCAAATACATTTTTTAAGCCCTGCGTAAATTGGGCAGAAAAGACAGGAAACTTTGAACCAATATTGATCTTCCTGTCAGGTAGTTCAATGTACCGGGCACCCGGTTGCCATGTAAAGCCGATCATCGCCAAAAACACCTGGTGTTGTTTTATATTTCCCGACATTATTTCATTGGGATAGTTGGGAGTGTATTCCTTGTTGGGCTTATCTCTCCATGTATATTTTGTCCTGTTATCAAGGGGCATCCTGTCCTGGTATTGAAAACCTGTAACAAATGAAAATCCATTTCCTATTCCTTTTCTAAAACTTCCCCTTAGATATACACCCTCATAACTTTTAATCCTGTTTTCTTCGCTTAATAAAGATGAAATAGTATTTCCCCGTTGCCCGATAGGGCTGTTATTATTGAACTGAAAAACTCTTTTGCCGCCCGACAGGCTTATGGAAGTTGCATATTTCTTTCCGAAACTGTATCCCAGAGTAATATGAGGATTGAAATGTTTGTTAGCAAAGCCATACCGAAGACTGGGAGCAATCGAAACACTCTTTCGGCCGGAGGAAGTGGTATCTAATTTTTTTGTCCAGGTAAAGCCGGGATTAAACACCCATCCTTCTGCCGGATTAAAACTTACCTCTTCAAAAAGCGAAGGAAAGTTGACAGAGGTCCGTTTTCTTTCTGATTGAAATGTTTGCCCCAGTAAAAGGACATTCGCCAATGTAATTTTATTCCTGATCTTTTCCAATGAATCCAGGTATCGTGGATCCTTTCGTAACAGTTCCAAACTATCTTTTCGTTTGTAATCTTTTACTTCATCCGACAGGAGCGGCACTGGTCTCGTTTTTTCCCAGTAATCATTTGGCCTTTTATTAGAGCTATCGGTATATATTAAAATAGTATTGTTAAAGCTCTTTTTGTCAAAGACCGGTTCGGTATTGAAATTGGAATAAATATTTACAAAACTCCCATAAGCATCAAAACCTAAAATTTTGGCAGCGGGATAAATAACCTGGCTGGCAATATACCATACCTCTTTATTCAACGGCCTGTATAATTGTTCAATACGCAGCGTATCGAGGAGTTCCATCTGGGATGCTTTGGTCAGTTGCAACTGGACAGAATGTATCCGCCAGTCATCTACTACAATGTCCATATAACCACTGAACAAAGGCTCATACTTTCTTTTAGGTGTCACCCTGATATGAGAAATTTCCCGTCCATCGTCGAAATAAGAGCCCTCTAATTTGTAACGGTAAAAATTGAGTGCACTTTCAGCAATGGGAGAAACAAATCCACGGGGATTCAACCGGTCCCCAATAAATACATTGTTACCATAAAAAGAAAAAAACCGTGGAGCACTCAATCCAAATCCATCACTCTGTCCGCTTACTTTAGATGAAATGACTTCGATCTTTTCTTTATTGGGCTTATCTACTGAATACCTGGAAACAGTTTCAGATAGATACAGCATTTTTTGTTTGCTGGTGTCGCCATCCTCAAAGTCCACTTTTCGGCCAAAGAATTTTTTGGGGTAATTCCTCACCCTCATCTGTCCTTTTGTATATACTTCGCTTTGAAAAGTAGATAACTGGGCTTCGTAATACGTTCTTTTTTTAATGGTATTGCGGATAATCTGGTAAGCCGGGTCTTCGCCATTTTTTAGGATCACTTCACTCAATATCATTTCCTGGGGGATGAGAATAAAATTCAGTTCGATATCTTCGTTAGCCACTGTAATTTTTCTTTCTTCTTTTTTATATCCCACATACTGGCAAACTAAAGTGTATTGCCCCTGGTCAGGCTTTAATGAATATTTTCCTTCGGTGTTGGCGTTCGTGCCTTTATTATTTTCTTTAAGGAAAACAGACGCAAAGGGTAATATCTTACCGTTATTATCTGTGACAATACCTTTAACTTTTTGAGAAAAAGATGCGAGGGAAAAAAGTAACAGGGGTATAACGATGAAGATTTGTTTCATAATACTTTGGTACAAGATAATTCAGCAACAGATTCTTATATAGAAATGATACTTTTTGTTTAAAAAAATCAAACTCATTTATTTGATGACCGAAGAAAGCTTCCACTCATAGCGGCCATACCCGCCACAAGGCCTCCCACTAATCCTGTTACTAATATCAAAACAATTGAATTGCCGCCTAAAGGTAATAC
>JBKJLR010000332.1:0-4914 GCA_046596865.1 Chitinophagaceae bacterium | reverse complement strand
CCATTGCGGCTTAATAACAGGCGGCCCGTCATGTGGCCGAGAATAGTGGTATATGGGTTTTCAATTGCTTTTATCAGCCTGCCCATTGCTTTTTCCTCGTTCATCTTAAGAGTGCTATGTATTGAGGCAATCACCAAATCAAAAGTTTTTAATACATCCTCAGGATAATCAAGGCTGCCATCGTACAATATATCACTCTCAATACTTTTGAAGATCTTAAACGGAGAGAGCCGGGCATTTAACTCATCAACATAGCAATGCTGCTCCCTTATCCGATCTTCTTTAAGGCCATTAGCGTAAAAAGCGGTTTGTGAGTGGTCGGAGATCACCAGGTATTCCAATCCTCTTCTGATGCACTCATCAGCCATTTCTTCAATCGTATTGCTCCCATCACTCCAGTTACTATGACTGTGAATGATAGAACGTACATCTTCCGTTCGTATCAGTTCCGGCAACTGGTTATTGCAGGCTTTTTCAAGAATGGCTGCTGTCTCTCTCAGGCAAGGAGGGATGTAAGGAATTCTTGCTTCGGCAAACACGGCTTCATCACTTTCACCCCCCGTATATTTTATAAAAGGAAATGCTTTTTGAAAAGCGTCAGTAAAAACTTTATTTCCTGTTGTGATAAATTGGCGTTCAGTAAAATTTTGCAAACCCGTATATAAACGAAGCTTTAATCCGTTCTTCAGCTTGTATAATAAATTGTCCTCATTCTCTTCCAGTAACTCAGGTGGCTGTGCCGTTTTAAATTTTGGTTTAATATTTTCGTTTGTTTCAGCTATCACAAATTCTAATTCTTCTATCGTTAATGCCTGTCTTCTGTAGGCACCTGTTACTTTTACTTTATCAGTTGAAAATAATTTTTTGAGATAGTTTTCTATCTGCGGATAGATCTCATCGAGTTGTGCATACAGAAAATGTCCCTGGTTCGAAAAATAAAAATTTATGGCTTCCTGAACGTTTTTTTGGGTTTTTTCGCCAAATCCTTTAAAAAGGGTCAACCTGTTTTCGTTGCAGGCATACAGCAATTCACCTAACGATTCTATTTCCATTTGCTTCCAAACGGTATTGATTTTTTTAGGACCGATGCCTTTTATATTCAACATTTCAATAACACCCGGTGGTGTTTTGCTGATGTATTCATTCAATGTTTCCAGCTTGCTGGTATCAAGCATTTCAATAATTTTCCTTCCAACGCTTTCACCAATTCCTTTAATGGTAAAAAGCTTTTCCCGGGGTGTATCTTTCAGTTGCATCGGTAGCTTCTCTATGTTGAAAGCCGCTACAGCATAGGTTTTCGTCTTAAAGGAGTTTTCGCCGTTGATGTCCATCAGCTTGGCGAGCAGGTCGAAATTATCAGCAATGACGGAGTTGTCCATGCCACTAATTTACAATTTATTAAAAGTGATTGCATAAAAAAAGTCCCAACAGGGTTGGGACTTTTTGTGTCGTTGAAAAAAGTTTTTCAACTTATTTCTTTTTCTTAGCAGCTTTCTTCTTAGGAGCAGCTTTTTTCTTTGCAGCTTTTTTCTTAGTAGCCATTTTGTTAGAATTTAATGTTAGTAAAAATGGGTTAACGATAGTAAAAATAACAATTATTTTATACTACCCAAATTTTTTTTCCACAAAATTCTAAATCGGCTAAAAATGACTTATGCAACAGTTGCTGCAACAACGGCTACAGAAACGTAAGTTCTGTTGTTTTTTCTTTTACGAAATTCAACAACACCATCAGTTAATGCAAACAAAGTGAAGTCTCTTCCAACGCCAACATTTTTTCCCGGATGATATTCTGTACCACGTTGACGGATAATTATATTTCCTGAAATGGCAGCCTGGCCACCAAAAATTTTTACACCAAGGCGTTTGCTTTGTGAGTCCCTGTTGTTTTTTACGCTGCCTTCACCTTTTTTATGTGCCATGTTCCGAAGTTTTTAAAATTAGTAGTTGGGTTAATCAAATTACAATTAAGCAATACTGGTTACTTTAATTTTTGTATAAGCCGTACGATGACCTTTCTTTTTGTGATAACCTTTTCTTCTTTTTTGTTTGTAGGCAATTACGGTATCACCTTTTACCTGGTTAACAATTTCTGCCAATACTTTTGTTTTTACAGCAGAACCTGTAGAAAGTGTTCCATCAGCAGAAGCCAGTAAAACTTCCAGTTCCACATTATCACCGGCGTTACCTTCTACATGGGGAACGTACAAGGTTTGGTCTTTTTCCACTTTATACTGTTGTCCGGCTACTTTTATTACAGCGATCATACTATTAAAATTTTGTCCCTCACCTTCGACTCTTTAACAGGCCCTGAGCCTTAGGATTTCGGGAGGCAAAGGTAAGGGGAAAAATTGTACCGGCAAACGGGGAATCAAAGAATTATGTCCCGATAGTTATCGGGAATAAATGGCCCGGTTTTGCCCTGTCATGGTTTATATTTGCAGGCGCCTTTAGGTTCTCTATAGCATACAGTATGAAAATCAAGTCTTTCTTAGCCAGGCCCTTCGCTTCTTATATATATAAAGGTATACGTAAAAGTATGACGGCTGCCGTAGCCGACCAGGAAAATATCCTGAAAAACCAGCTTAAAGTAGGGCGGATCACCCAGATCGGTAAAGAGGCAGGACTTGATAAAGTGAACAGCTATGAGGAATTTCGCCAGGCCATTCCCATCCGTGATTATGAGCAGATGAAGCCCTGGGTGGATAGGATAAAGGAAGGCCGTCATAATGTACTATGGAAAGGCAAACCCATTTATTTTGCCAAAACCTCCGGCACTACCAGCGGCACCAAGTATATCCCCATTACCAAAGATTCCATTCCCAATCATATTAATACAGCCCGGAATGCCCTGCTTTGCTATATGGCAGAAACGGGCAACACCAAATTCGCCGATGGCAAATTAATTTTTCTGTCCGGGTCGCCGGAATTGGAAAGAGTAGGTGGCATACCTACAGGAAGATTGAGTGGAATAGTCAACCATCATGTACCGAAATATCTTCGCACCAACCAGATGCCGTCGTACGAAACCAATTGCATTGACGATTGGGAAACAAAATTGAATAAGATCGTTGAGGAAACAATTAACCAGAATATGACACTCATCAGCGGCATACCACCATGGATGCAGATGTATTTTGATGAGTTGATAAAAAGAAGCGGAAAAAAAGTAGGACAGTTGTTTCCTGATTTTAGTGTGATGGTTCAGGGAGGTGTCAACTTTGAACCTTATAAAGCGAGGTTGCTGGAAAGCGTCGGAAGAAAAATTGATACTATTGAATTGTTTCCTGCCAGCGAAGGTTTCTTTGCTTTCCAGGATTCGCAGGAAGCGGAAGGTTTATTATTGAATACAAACAGCGGTATCTTTTTTGAATTTGTACCCGCCGGTGAAATTTTTAATGAAAATCCTGTGAGGCTGTCATTGAAAGATGTGAAGGTGGGAGAGAACTATGCTTTAATAATTACCAGTAATGCCGGGCTTTGGGGGTATAACCTGGGGGATACGGTAAAATTTCTTTCTGTAGATCCTTATCGCCTTGTAGTAACTGGAAGAACCAAACATTTTATTTCCGCATTTGGCGAGCATGTTATAGCTGAAGAAGTGGAAGCCAGTATGCTGAAAGCAGCAGCAGAAGAAAACGTACGTATCAATGAATTCACTGTTGCTCCTTTTGTAAGCAGTGATGAAGGAAAATCTTATCATGAGTGGTTCGTTGAATTTGAGAACATGCCTCATGACCTTTCATCCTTTGCGGTGCTGCTTGACCAGCAGCTCCGTAATAAAAATATGTATTACGATGACCTGATCAGCGGTAACATTCTTAGCCCATTAAAAATTACTCCTGTCAGAAAGAACGGATTTATTGATTACATGAAATCAATCGGTAAATTAGGCGGGCAGAATAAAGTACCGAGGCTGAGTAATGACAGGAAGATCGCTGATGAATTGGTAAAGTGGGTTGAATTGGAAACAATTATTAATTAATAATTATTAATTAATAATTCAAACAAGAAATATGAGTGCTGAACAATCTGTCAAACGTATCGCCATTTTTGGTTCTACCGGTTCTATCGGTACCCAGGCACTTGATGTGATCGGGGCTAATCCCGATAAATTCTCAGTAGAAGTGCTGACGGCACATAATAATGATGAATTATTGGTGCAACAGGCATTGGCCTTTACTCCCAATATTGTAGTTATCGGGGATGAAAAAAAATACGCAAAGGTAAAAGAAGCCCTGGCCCAGACCGATATAAAAGTGTTTGCTGGTGAAAAGGCCCTGGAAGAAGTGGCCAGCATGGATTGTTATGATTTGATGTTGGCAGGAATAGTTGGTTATGCCGGGTTAAGACCTACATTAAAAGCTATTGAAAATGGCAAGACCATTGCGCTGGCCAATAAGGAAACATTGGTGGTAGCTGGAGACATCGTAATGAAAAAGGCCGTGGAGAACAGGGCACCCATTATTCCGGTTGACTCTGAGCATTCAGCTATTTTTCAATGCCTGATCGGAGAGACAAGAAATAAAATAGAAAAAATAATTCTCACTGCATCCGGCGGCCCGTTTATAGGTCGCAAGCCCAACTATCTTGTGAATGTAAAAAAAGAACATGCACTACAGCATCCTAACTGGGCTATGGGGGCAAAAATTACCATTGATTCAGCTACATTAATGAATAAGGGGCTGGAGATGATTGAAGCCAAATGGTTGTTCAATCTTAAACCTGAACAGATCCAGGTAGTAGTACATCCGCAAAGCATCATTCATAGTATGGTACAATTTGAGGATGGCAGTATCAAAGCACAAATGGGATTGCCGGATATGAAATTGCCTATACAGTACGCCCTGTCATTTCCTAAAAGAATTAAAAATAGTTTTCCCCGGTATGATTTCAAAAAAGTAAGCACTCTTA
>JBKJLR010000283.1:0-3333 GCA_046596865.1 Chitinophagaceae bacterium | reverse complement strand
CTGGAAAGGAATTTCTGATGATGAGTCGAAAACAATCGTTGATTATATCGTAAAGAACGGATCTTTTGCCGGAGGCACAGCAGAACTATACATGACCAAAGAAGACGACCGCTTTATCATCCGGTTTCCTATGATAGAATCGGCAAGAAATGATCCTTCTTACAACAGTGAACTCAGTAAAGTCTCCAAACAAATCAAAGACAATGTTTTTGCCAATGTTCCTTTTTCATTTTTTATGACTGATGAAAAATTGAATACCGTAAAAGCCTGGGACTATTAAATTATTACCTGTGCGAAAAAAGCGTCCTGGTATCCAGGCCGCTTTTTTTATGAATAAATGCGAAGGGTTTTCCTATTTTTATGTATCAACCTTTAATTATGCAAACGGCTCCGAAAAAAGTAGTGAATGGCTGGGCAATGTACGACTGGGCCAGTTCCTCTTATAACCTTGTTATTACTTCCACCATTTTTCCCACCTATTTTGAAGCCGTAGCGGTTGATGATGCCAATCTATCAAAAACTACGGTTACTTTTCTCGGCAGGCAATTTGAAAATACCGCTTTGTATAACTACGCAATTGCACTGGCTATGTTCATTGTTGCTTGTATGTCCCCCATTCTTTCTTCCATTGCTGATTACCGGGGCAATAAAAAAAAATTCCTCAATTTCTTTCTTACCATGGGCAGCCTTGCCTGTGCTTTTATGTATTTCTTTGACGGAAGCACATTGGAACTTGGTCTTGTGGCTATGATCATTGCTTGTGTAGGTTTTTGGGGCGGGCAGGTTTTTTACAATTCTTTTTTACCAGAGATAGCTACGATAGAAGACCGGGATCGGGTTAGTGCCAAAGGTTTTGCGTATGGGTATGTAGGAAGTGTACTACTGCAACTTATTTGTTTCGTTTTTGTTCTGATGAATGACAAATTGGGTATTACAGAAGGAAAAGGCTCTCAAATTTCTTTTTTATTGGTGGGCATCTGGTGGTGGGCATTTGGTCAATATTCGCTGCGGCGTCTACCAAAATCTGTTCCAGCTGGCAGTGACGATCAGCAAAATATAGTATCAAAAGGTTATAAGGAATTACAAAAAGTGTGGGCACAGGTGAAACAACTTCCGAAGCTGAAAAGATTTTTATTAGCTTTCTTTTTTTATAATATGGGTGTGCAAACCGTAATGCTGGTAGCAGCACTATACGGAAAAAGTGAATTATTGATACCCACTGAAAACCTGATCATTGCCATATTGATTATTCAGCTCATTGCTATTCCCGGGGCTTTTGTTATTTCTTCGTTGTCATCAAAAATCGGGAATCTGAAAACCCTGATGTTGCTCGTTGTTGGTTGGATAGGTATGTGTATCGTTGCTTACCTTTTACCGAAAGGTGGCATTTATGAATTTTATGGATTGGGAGCGGCGGTCGGTTTTGTAATGGGGGGCATCCAATCGTTGAGCCGCTCTACCCATGCCAAGCTTATTCCCGAAACAAAAGACACGGTTTCATTTTTTAGTTTTTATGATGTGACAGAAAAAATGGCAGCAGTAATTGGGATATTCAGTTTTGGTCTTATTACGGAGCTTACCGGTTCGCAAAGAAATTCTGTGCTGACACTAGCCATATTCTTTGTAATCGGATTGTTACTGCTGTTTTATGCCAATGCAGCAAAAAGCAAAACTGTATGAAAATTTATTCAATAAATACCGGCTATTTTAAATTAGATGGTGGTGCCATGTTCGGTGTGGTGCCAAAAAGCATGTGGAATAAAATAAATCCGGCTGATGAAAATAATCTTTGTTCGTGGGCATTGCGTTGCCTGTTGATTGAAGATGGCAACCGGCTGATATTGGTAGATAACGGCAACGGCGATAAACAGGATGCAAAATTTTTCAGCCATTATTACCTGCATGGTGATGATACGCTGGATAAATCGCTGGCTAAATATGGCTTTGGTAAAGATGACATTACAGATGTATTCTTAACCCATCTTCATTTCGACCATTGTGGCGGAAGTATTATAAGAGATGGTGATAAATTAGTTCCGGCTTTTAAGAATGCTATTTACTGGAGCAATGAATTGCATTGGGAATCGGCTACACACCCGAATGATAGAGAAAAAGCTTCGTTCCTGAAAGAAAATATACTGCCGATTGAAGAATGCGGCCAATTAAAATTTATTGAAGTTACAAGCAGTGTTGATGGTAAATTGGGAGAAACAATTTTTACAGACAATATTTCGGTACGGTTTGTAAGCGGCCACACCAAAAGCATGATGCTGCCACAAATAAAATATAAGGATAAAACAATTGTTTTCATGGCCGATCTGTTACCTTCTGCCGGGCATATGCCTATTCCGTATGTGATGGCATATGATATGAACCCGTTGAAAACATTGAACGAAAAAAAATCTTTTTTAAAAGAAGCGGTGGAAGGAAATTATATTCTCTTCTTTGAACATGACCCGGTGCATGAATGTTGTAACCTGCAACAAACAGACAAGGGTGTACGACCGGACCATTTTTTTAAATTGGAAGAAGTGTAAAAGCAACCGGTTTTTCCTATTCTTCTTTATTAGAATAAAGTTTCCTCATACCGAGAATAAATAAGCTGCCAATGATAGCCGGTAGTATAAGGTTAATCAACCAGATACCTGCTGTAGCAAAACCAACACCCAAATTGTTTGCTGTATAAAGTGCCATGATGGTCGTCATCACCTTTCCCCGCTGCACTAATTCAATGATGGCAATAGTGGGTATTACCGCCATTACCAAAAATGATACACTCACTGCCCAAAAGATCTGCCACCAGGAAACATCCACCGCAAATAAATGAAACAGCAGGTAATATTGTACGATGAAAATAATAAACCGGAAAGCCGACAACAAAAGCAACCTGAATAATAGTCCTGAACCAAAATCTTCTAAAGCCCTCACGAGGTAGGCAAAGCGGCTGCTCCCCGGTAACCTGTCAACCCACTTAATAAGCCACGACAAACGGAAATAAAAAAGTATTAAACCAGACAGTACTGCTAACACTCCATATAATATCACTTTCATCCAGATGGGAGAAATCAATTGATTTGATTCAATAGCAGGTCTAAGAATGGTAAGACCAATAAAACCCATCAATAAAGTAACAATGAGCTGGCTGATACTACCCACGATGGTAATAGCAATTGTTTTCAACCGGTTCCCTTCATCCATATATAATACCCTTCCGAGATATTCCCCAACCCGGTTAGGTGTACTGACAGAAAAAGACAGTCCGGATAACACTGCCCGGAAAGCTTTTGTAAAACTTACCTGCTGAACAGGCTTGACGGATATTTTCCATTTTAG
>JBKJLR010000272.1:0-2658 GCA_046596865.1 Chitinophagaceae bacterium | reverse complement strand
TGTACCATCGTTGTTACATCATCAAATTGGCCTGCAGCATTCATAAAAATGAAAGGAGCACCGCTTTCTGCCAAAGGGCAATTATAACCACCGGGAGCTTTTCCTTTCCTGCTTTCAAGATCAAGGTGACCCATTATTTTCATTTTGCGTAAGCAATCCCCAAAGAAAGATTTCCCATCGGATCCAGTGGACATTTCATCAAAACAGGCTATGGTTTTCTCTGTCAACTCTTCTCCATTTGCAAAAGGACGAAGGGGCTGAATACCGGCTGGTTCTGCTTCCACATCCCATGGCCGAAGTGTATCTAATCCGAGCTTTTTCTTTTTGGCTTCATAGATCTGGTTTACCAGCGGCATCACATGCAGTTTTACAGCTTCATGAAACTGGAAACAATCCTCTTTAGAGTAATCGAATCTTCCTAATTCGGCAAAACGGTAATCCCGGAAATTTTCAAAACCCGTATTCACCGCCACCTGGTGACGTTTTTGCAATAAAGAAGAAAACAAATCATTCAGTTCTTTTTTATCCTGCAATCTTCTTTCATTTATTTTACGATATACTGCTTCCCGGAGCTGGGGATCGGGATCTTCCAGGAATTTGGCCGCTTGTTGTAATGTATATTCTTGTCCTTTCACCTCTACGGTCATTTTTCCTGAAATGATACCGAACTGTTGTTGCATGACACTAAGTTCTGCCTGCAATGGAATATTTACTTCCCGGAAGAGTTCAATGTTCTTTTTTACATTCCGCAGGTAAGTAAAATATTTTTGCTGATCGATCTCTTTGGTAAAAGAACAGTCAACCAATTTTTTATTCAGTCTGTCTGAATAGGGCTGAATCTTCGGTTGAATTTCCATCATAAAAAAAGTGAAAGACTCTTCAAGTGCTTTATTCTCTGTATCACAGGTCATTTTTATCTGGCGCCAGCAGGCATCTTCACTTATAACAGCTTCTACTTCACTGGCATCTTTCAACCATTGTTCCAGGTCAACCAATGATTTAATTATTCTTTCATCAAGATTTTTGAAATAAGGTTCCAGGCTTTCCCAGTTGGTGATGGTGAAATCATCCGGTAAAAAATAACGGGGCAATTTTTGTATATCAGCACTGTAATTCATAAGCTATCTTTTTATTAACCAAAAAAGCTACAAAAATCAAGTGTATTGCTTGAGCCTTGTAGCTTGTTTCTTGTTCCTTTATTTTATTCAGCTTTCTTCTTTCTTGCAGTTTTCTTTGGAGTGGTGG
Organism: Chitinophagaceae bacterium; assembly: GCA_046596865.1. Taxonomy (GTDB): domain Bacteria; phylum Bacteroidota; class Bacteroidia; order Chitinophagales; family Chitinophagaceae; genus JJ008. The sequence continues at coordinate 1,413 of JBKJLR010000272.1, read as the reverse complement.
GCTCTGCCGAACCATCTGCTTTCTCTTCTGCGGCTGGTTCTTTTTTCTTTGCAGTAGTTTTTTTGGCTGGCTTATCTTCCACTACTTCTGCTTCTTCCACTTCAGGTTCTTCTTCCGGTTGTTCAGATAATTTGATCTCTATATCGTTTTTCTTTAAAACATCAAACCACTTCACCATCTTTTTCATATCGCTGGCATACACTCTATCAAAGTCCATGTCCGGATATGCTGTCTCAAAATATTTTTTCACAGCCGTGGCATCTTTTTCATCCGGTAAGGTTCCACCGGCTTTGTCCATGGCATTCAGCACTTCCACCAAGTTTACATTATCCCGGATAGTATAGACTTCAATACTTTCCAGCTGTGAGAAATTGTGAACACGGCTGGACACAAAACGGGTGGATTTATCATCCAGGGAACGAACGATAGCACCGTCAGTTTTGCTGTTAATAAGTTCAAATAAGCCCGGCAACCCGGTCACGGCAACAAGTTTACTGTATTCCATATATGTTTTAATAATTAAGGAGCTGCAAGATACTTGAGTTCGGGCAAATGGCAGGCCGGAAAATAGTTAGTGTTTCAACGAATGTTTTCATTCATCCCTGCGTCTTAAACAGACTACTATTATTAATATTACTAAAAACTTTATAATGAAAAAGATGTCTTTGATGTTGCTGACTTCCCTTCTCCTGTCGGTCACTCTTTCTGCCCAACCCGGCGGTGGTTTTCAGCGCCGTACCCCGGAAGAAAGAACGGCAATCATTCATGCAAAATTGGATAGTGCCTTTAAGCTGGAACCGGCAAAATTCGCCACTCTTGATACAGCTTTGACAATTTTATTCAAAGCACAAGACACAAAAAGACAGGAAATGATGGCGGGTGGAATGCCTGACCGGGAAACAATGATGGCAGAAATGAAAAAATTTACCGATGCCCGGGAGGAGATACTAAAAGCAGTATTAACAGAGGAACAATTTGGTATTTGGAAAGATAAAATAGAACCGTCTATGCGGCCGCAACGACCAACCGGTGGTGGGCAGTAATAAATAAGGATTACTTTTTGGCTATACAATGAATATTCCGTCTTGCTTCAGGCAGGACGGTTTTTAATTTCTATAGCTGGCTGGTATAATAAACGGATAAATGGAACAGCAAACAGAACGGGATAATGGTCTTATATTAAAATAAAGTCATGCGTCAATTCTCTATTCTATTTTTTCTGTGTTCAATTATGCTTTCTTCTTTTGGACAATCAACCCCAAAATTTCCCTGTAGTAACCCTGTTTACCGCCAGTTTGATTTCTGGCTCGGCGAATGGGAAGCATTTGGTATCAACGGCCAGAAGGCCGGCGACAGTAAAATCAGTTTGATTCTTGATAGCTGTATTATACTGGAAGAATGGACGAGTGCATC
>JBKJLR010000180.1:0-3441 GCA_046596865.1 Chitinophagaceae bacterium | reverse complement strand
TTCTGAATTCAGCCGGAACGGTATAACCCGGTCCGCCGACGCCTAATGGTACTCCGGTTTGTGCCTTCTTGCTGTCAGGGTCGCCGCCTTGTATCATGAAGTTTTGAATGACACGGTGAAACAACACACTGTCATAAAATCCAACCTTCACCAATTTTAAAAAATTATCCCGGTGCAGGGGAGTGGAATCAGATAAGCGGATAATAACATCACCCATAGATGTTTGCAGGTGTACATCTCTTTTCCTGTCTTTTTTTCGGATGGTTGAGTCCTTTTGTGCAAAAGAAACAATGGGAAAAAATATAAGGAATAAAAAATAGAATATTTTTTTCATACTTCTGATTTTATTCCCCTCCGCCGTTTGGCGGAAGGTTAGTAGGGGTTTCATGATCTTCAAAATAAAGTAAAATATGATCTTTTAAAAAATTTTCCTGTTCGATAGCATTCATATCAGGCATTGTTTTTAACTGTTTAAAATGCGGCCAGCCGTCCCCGTCCACACTTTCCAATTCATAATATCCGCTGGGAGAAAGCAAGCTGCATACTGCAATATGCATTAAATCCTGTTTTTGCTCTTTGGTAAATTTTTCTTTTATATCACCAAATTCCTGGACGCCAATAAGGAATAAAATTGTTTCCACATCCGGCTTCTTACCAAACCGCTCAACTAATTTGGCTTCCAGGTTCCACCAGCGTTGTTGCAAATCGTCATTACCTATCATCATACAAAGATATGAGTGCCGCCTCTTTCATCTTGTACGTTGTGCCTTCTCCTTTATCTTTGGGCTAAATAGAAATAAGGATGTTGCAGTTACAGGTATTACGGCAAAACCCGCAGGCAGTAAAGGAGAGACTGGCAGTGAAGCATTTTGCTGAACCTCAATTGGTGGATATGATTATCGCCATAGACGATGAAAGAAAAAAGCTTCAACTGGAATATGATAGCAGCCAGGCGAAGGTCAACTCGACATCCAAAGAAATTGGCGCCTTGATGGCAACAGGAAAAAAAGAAGAAGCAGAAGCCAGGAAGCAGGAGGTATCAACATTAAAGTCTTCTTTACAACCTATTTCCGAAAAGTTAGCTGCTGTTGAAAAACAATTGCAGGATGAACTGGTGAAACTTCCTAATCTTCCTTCTACCCTGGTTCCCATTGGCAAAACACCTGCTGAGAATGTGGTGGTGAGGGAAGGAGGCGTTAAGCCACAGTTGCCCTCCGGCTCAGTTCCGCATTGGGACCTGATAAAAAAATATGACCTGGTTGATTTTGAAACCGGGGCAAAAATCACCGGGAGTGGTTTTGCATTATTCAAAGGCAAAGGAGCAAAACTGCAACGGGCATTGATACAATATTTTTTGGATTACAATACGGCTGCGGGCTACACAGAATATCATCCCCCCTTTATGGTCAATGAAGCATCTGCCTATGGCACCGGCCAGTTGCCGGATAAAGAAGGGCAAATGTATTATATGCCGGAAGATAAGTTTTACATGATTCCAACTTCCGAAGTACCCATTACCAATATTTACCGGGATGAAATAGTAAAAGAAGAAAACCTTCCAATAAAGATGACGGCTTACTCACCTTGCTTTAGAAGGGAAGCCGGCAGTTTTGGCAAAGATGTTCGTGGGCTGAACAGGGTACACCAATTTGAAAAAGTAGAGGTAGTCCAGATAGTTCATCCGGATAAAAGTTACGACATACTGGATGAAATGGTGGATCATGTTGAGAAATTATTAGGAAGCCTGGAACTTCCCTACCGTATTTTAAGATTATGTGGTGGTGACATGGGTTTTGCTTCTGCAATTACTTATGACTTTGAAGTATATAGCGCTGCGCAGGAAAGATGGCTGGAAGTAAGTTCTGTAACTAACTTTGAAACCTATCAAAGTAACCGGATGAAAATTCGTTTTAAAGATGCCCATGGAAAATCTCAGATGGTGCATACGTTGAATGGAAGCTCACTGGCTTTACCAAGAATAATTGCCTGCTTGCTGGAGAATAATCAAACACAAAATGGAATTAATTTACCTGGAGCCATCCATTCCTATTTTGGTGCGGCATTCATCTAAGTTTAAATCTTGAAATAAAAAATGCCCGGACAAACCAGGCATTTTTAATAAATATTGCTTATATGTTTAATTATTGCGCAAAACTATTTCTTGGTCCACCAACTGCAAAAACTGCCAGCATTCTGGTTTTTTGTCCGGCTGAAAACATGAACATACAGGCATCATCGGTGTAATCCATGTAATTCATGAACATATCTCCGTTGGAACCATTGCTACAGGAAATCTGCGGAAATGAAGGGCATCCATAATTTTCATTAGATTGGTTAGGGGTATCAGTTACCAGGTCAGATCCTGTGCAGGCTGTTCCGTCGTCGCCCCAGATATGCCGCAGGTTCATCCAATGTCCAACTTCATGTGTAGCGGTTCTACCTTTGTCGAAAGGAGCAGTAGCGGAACCAGTAGTTCCAAAAGCATTATTATCAATTACTACCCCATCTGTTGCAGCAGCATCCCCGGGAAACTGTGCATATCCGAGATATCCACCAGTAAGGTTACACACCCAGATATTTAGTTTGGTAGTAGGGCTTGTAGGATCTATGCCACCCTGGCTGGTTTTTTTCATAGCATCATTAAGCTGCCAGCTGGTTTTATTCGTTTTTTTACGGACAATATCGGTTGTAGTATTATCAATTACAAAACGTATACCTGTATTACCGGAGCGAACACTCTGAAAACCAGACGGTGTATTGTTATAATCTGTATTTGATGCAACAAAGTCTGCATTTAATACTGTAATCTGTGATTGGATTTGCGCCAGTGAAATATTTTGTACAGTTGTCTTATATAATACATTTACGACCACAGGAATTTCAATAATACCTCCCACTAACCGGTAAGCAGATGGGTTTCTTTCTACCTGGCGGGTAAATTCTTCAATGGCATCCATGCGTTGTTTTAAAGCTGGATCGTTTTTTAACTGTTCTTGCAACACCTCGTCTGCAGCACATTTACGTTGGGTGCCAGTTATCTCTTCTTCATTGTCAAGAGCCGCATCTTCCTTTGTTGAAGATTTATTACATCCTGTAATAATCAAAAAACCAGCAGCAATAATCAGAAAGTTTTTTTTCATAAATTATAAGTTTACTTAGGTCTGGAAAAAAAATAACTTGTAAATATATTCTTTTTTTACTTAATTAAATAAACCCATACCTCTTTTTTAAAACATAGACGGGAAATTATGCCTGGTAAAATCATCTTTTTCTACAATCCAATTAATGAAAAAGACAATTTCTCTTACTCTAATGTGTTGGTTCATTGTCAGTTGATTCCGGGGGCAAGTTGGGAGAAGAGCAGGGAATTCATGTAAGTACTTATCTTAAAACAAACGCAGTTAGATAGCCGTTAGAGAAATTGCTTTAAAGCACTACTCT
>JBKJLR010000108.1:0-11542 GCA_046596865.1 Chitinophagaceae bacterium | reverse complement strand
TGCCAATAAACCAGGAATCTTTTACTTCGTAGCGATCACCGTCAATGACAACAACGCCTAATCCGGTGGAGAGATAATAATTTTTTGCCAGGGGATAAATATTATAAATGCTTTTATTGCCGATGATACCGGAACGCTTTATATCCGGTATATTATAAATGTCATTTCTGTAAATAATATCAATATTACTATTAGCATAAGCGATGAATAATTTTTTATTCGGATCATCATATTTTATGGCACTTACCCCTGTTTCATTCAATCCCGTCACCCGGCTGAATCGCTCAACCATATTGTCAGCAACATCTACGGAGAATAAACTGTAAGGTGTAGCACAATACACTTTGCCATCACCGGCTGTTACATCAATAGCACTGTTATAAGGTAAATGCTCCCGCCATTGCCCGATGGCGGGTATCAACTCCTGTGCTGCAAGGAAGAATGATGTAAAAAAAGAAAGAATAAAAAAACAATACTTCACTCCTCAAAAATATTCTAAAGTCATTAATAATATCTAACATTCAAATTAGCCTCATAAGTCAACATTTACAGATTTGGATGCTTTGCCCATACTGATAATTACCAAGGTGACTTATTTTTTACGTTTCTTTGCTTGCCCCACCAAAGCCCTGGCCAAGGCGGGTTGCATTTACCATAATTTTCTCCTTATGTGGCAAAACCTTGGACGCTTTATTCTCAAATACCGCCTGCCGTTGCTGCTTATTTTGGCAGCATTGACAAGCTTTATGGTTTATCAAGCCAGCAAAGTGCAGTTGAGTTATGATTTTTCGAGAGCCATTCCCCTTAATAATCCCAAATACAAAGCCTACCAGGAGTTTCGTACAAAATTTGGTGAAGATGGCAACCTGCTTGTCATTGGCATACAAACCGACAAGTTATTTCAGGAAACAATTTTCAATTCCTATGCCTCGCTTCAACGTAACCTTAAAAAGGTAAAAGGTGTGGATGAAGTAATTGGTGTCCCCACTGCTATTAATTTAATAAAAGTGCCGGAAACAGAAAAACTGAAAGCGGATACTATTTTCCCTGACAGGATACTTACCCAGGTGGAGATTGACAGCGCCTCTGCTACTTTTTTAAATCTTCCTTTTTACGAGAATCTCCTGTACAACCCTTCTAGCAATGCATGGCTGATGGGTGTCCGCATCAATAAAGATCTGATGGCATCTAAAGACCGGATTGGCATTGTTAATAGTATCAGTAATATGGCAATTGAGTTTGGCAAAGCCAATAACCTGGTCATTTATCAAAGCGGCCTGCCCCATATCCGTACGGTATTGTCAGCAAGAATTGTAAAGGAAATGAAAATGTTCATCCTTGCCTCCATTCTACTATCTGCTCTTATTCTCTTGCTTTTCTTTCGTTCATTAAGTGCCATGTGGCTTTCATTGATGGTCGTAATGCTCGGTGTTATCTGGAGCTTTGCCACCATACAGATGATGGGGTATAAAATATCCATCCTGAATGCACTGATTCCTCCATTAATTGTGGTAATTGGTATCCCCAACTGTATTTATTTTTTAAATAAATTTCATACTGCCTATGCTGAGACCGGTGACAAGAAAAAATCGCTGGTGATGATGGTGGAACGAATGGGTGTGGTAACACTGTTTTGCAACCTGGCGGCTGCAATTGGGTTTGCCGTTTTTGCATTAACACAAAGCCAGATACTGAAAGAATTTGGCATTGTAGCCGGCATCAACATTATTGGACTTTTTTTTATTTCCCTGGTTTTTATTCCGGCAGTATTAAGCTTTTTGCCGGCTCCCAAAACCCGCCATATGAGATATTTACACAATCCCGGGTTGCACCGCTGGCTCGACAGGTTAGAGAGATGGTCCCTCAATCACCGCAAATTGATTTACCTGATAACAACTTGTGTAGTTGCGGTCTCTATAGTTGGAGCTACCCGGCTGAAAACACTTGGCTTCATCGTTGATGATCTTCCTAAAGAAGATAAGCTCTATACTGACCTCCGCTTTTTTGAAAACAATTTTAAAGGCATAATGCCGCTGGAAATTGTAGTGGATACGAAAAAGAAGTACGGCGTCAGCCGCAACCTTACTAATCTTGAACGGATTGATTCGCTATCGCAATTCCTGGTTACCATGCCCGGCATTGCAAAACCATTGAGTATAGTGGAAGGATTGAAATTTGCCAAGCAGGCTTTTTTTGATGGTGACAGAAACAATTATTCTATGCCTTCCAGCTATGACTTGCCGGCTCTTTCGCAATACTTAAGCTTTAAAGGCGATTCAGCAAATGCAAAAAATTCATTTGCAAAACTGGTAACCACTTTTATGGATAGCAGTAAACAACTGGCCCGCATCAGCGTAAGTATGGCCGATGTAGGAAGTAAACGTCTCCCTTTTATTCTTGATAGCATTCAGAGCCGAGCAGAATATTTATTTAACAGAGATAGTATAGAAGCATTAACGGCTGATGCCGCAACAAAACTGCTTCATAAAGACGATTCTCTATGGGGGAAAAGAACAGCTTCTATTGAACTTACCGGCACCAGTGTAACTTTTCTGGAGGGCAGCAAGTATATTCTCGAAGGATTAAAAGACAGTATTGGCTGGGCATTTTTATTCATTGCACTTTGTATGCTTTATTTGTTCCGGTCGGCCCGGATCCTGCTTTGCTCTCTTATTCCTAATATTATTCCCTTGCTGATTACAGCAGGCATCATGGGTTGGGTGGGCATTCCCCTGAAGCCCTCCACCGTATTAGTATTTAGTGTGGCGTTGGGTATTGCTATTGATATTACTATTCGTTTTTTAGTTAATTACAAACAGGAACTGCCCCTTCATAATTATGACAAGAAACTGACAGTAATTGAAACCATTCACAGCACCGGTATTAGTATCATTTACACTTCGTTGGTGCTTATTGCCGGTTTTGTTATTTTCTGCTTCAGTGGCTTTGATGGTACCAAAGCACTTGGGTGGCTTACTTCTATTACCCTTATTACGGCCACTTTTACTAACCTGGTGTTGCTGCCCGCCATCCTGATTTCTTTTATTAAGATGAAGAAATAAACGGTCTGCAACCCAATGCAGCACAATATTCCAACCTCTTGTCTCTATTTTTAGAAGGCTATCAAACAAACTGGTTAAGGATTATATTTTTTCTATCGGCACTGCTCTACCGGTTGTAAAAATTTTTAATTTTTTTCATAGTGGTTATTTAAATTCGCCTTCCCGAAATGGCTCTGATTTTTCATTTTTATATTTTAAAACAATTTACTCATGAGGAAATTATTTTTACTCTTAATGGGGGTTATGCTTTTCGCTGCACAAGCAATGGCACAACGAACAGTTACCGGAAAGGTTACCGATAACAAGGGTGCCCCCCTCCCCAACGTTTCAGTACAAGTAAAAGGTACCGGCTCAGGTACTGTAACAAAAGAAGATGGCACATATTCACTGGTGTTGCCTGCCAATGCAAGCACACTTGTTTTTTCATCGGTTGATATGGCCACACAGGAATTTAGAATAACTTCTTCTTCCATTTATTCTGTTACCCTGGCATCAGAAAATAAAAACCTGGATGAAGTAGTAGTAATCGCTTATGGCACAGTAAAGAAAGAAGCACTTACCGGATCTGTGGGGCAAGTGAAAGCTGAACAAATAGCAAAGAGACCTATTGGAAACATTACCGGAGCTATAGAAGGTAATATTCCGGGAGTCATTACAACGAGTGCAAATGGTCAGCCGGGCGCAGGTCTTGCTATCCGTGTAAGAGGATTTGGTTCTATCAATGCTACTTCTGAACCTTTATTAGTAGTTGATGGTGTTCCTTATGTTGGGGGCACATCAAATATCAATCCTGAAGATGTGGAAGGTATCACCGTATTAAAAGATGCTGCATCTACAGCCTTGTACGGGTCAAGAGCCGCTAATGGTGTAGTTATGATTACAACTAAAAAAGGTAAGAAAGGCCGGAATAGTATTTCTGTAAGAGCCCTTCAGGGGTTTGTAAGTCGTGGCTTGCAGGAATACGATAAAGTTGATGCATTTCAATATTATCCGTTACTGTGGGAAGCATATCGTAATTCTCTTGTATATCCTGCAACAGGAACTGCCCTTCCCAGAGATACTGCCAATAAAATTGCCTCAGGTTTGTTTCCCAGGTTTACTACAGGACCCAATACAGGATTACAGAATTATAATGGATTACCATACAGCGATATTAGTCAGCTATTGTCCTATAATCCATTTAATGTATCCAGAACCAGTATTGTTGGCGTTGATGGCAATCTTAATCCTGCTGCCGCTTTACTTTACCCGGATGATCTTGACTGGACAAAAGACCTGATGAGAAACGGTACCCGTAAAGATTATACCATCAACTTTAATGGCGGGGCAGAAAAAGTTGATTACTTTTTATCGGCAGGCTATCTGAAAGAAGAAGGCTATACAATTAAGACAGATTTTGAAAGATATACCGCCCGCATGAATGTGAATGTGCAGGCCAAAACCTGGCTAAAAACAGGATTTAATCTATCCGGTAATCATTCAGTTTCGACCACTGCAGCAGATGGTGGCAGTAACAATTTTGTAAACCCTTTTTTCTTTTCACGCAACATTGGACCGATATACCCTGTTTATCTTCATAATATGACTACCGGTGCTTATGTACTAGATGGTCTTGGAAATAGAATTTGGGATTTAGGTAATTATGGAACTTCAGCTATTGGTATTGCTAACGGTGTATCCAATAGGCCGGGTGGTGGTTTTGCAGGCCGGCATACATTGGCAGAAACCTCTTTAAATATTCCATTTTTTAAAAGAACAGTAGTAAGTGCCAGGAACTATGTTGACATCACTTTCCTGAAAAACTTTAAATTCACCAATAATGTATCTGTAGATTTTCAAAACCAAAACAACAGTTCTTATGAGAACACTTTGGTAGGTGATGGTGCACCAGGAGGACGCAGTTCTAAATCTGCGGGTTCAAGTACCGGATTTACTGCCAATCAATTATTAAATTATGGAAACAAATTCAAGTCACATAAGGTGGATGTTTTAGTTGCGCATGAAAGTTTTAACCAGCTTGAAACTGACCTGAATGGTTTTAAACAAGGCCAAACACTTACCGGCAATACAGAATTGGGCAACTTCACTACTATTAACTCTCTGGGTTCATCGATAGACAAATATCGGATTGAAAGTTTTTTTTCCAGGGTAAGTTATGATTTCAAGAATAAATATTTGCTTTCCGGCAGTATACGCAGAGATGGCAATTCCCGTTTTGCATCTGAATCAAGATGGGGAACATTCTGGTCTGTGGGTGCCGGATGGAACATTGATAAGGAAAAGTTTTTGGATGGGGCAACCTGGTTAAATGCGCTGAAGTTGAGGAGTTCTTATGGTGTAGTGGGAGTAGCTGATGGGATTGGCTTTTATGCATACCAGGGATTATATGTGTTTAATAACAACGCCAATGAACCGGGTATTTCTCAAAGCCAGACTTCAGTCCTTAACAGAAAACTTTCCTGGGAAAAAAATAAACAATTTGATATAGGTATTGATTTTATATTATTTAAAAACAGGATAAGTGGTACGTTGGAATATTATAACAGGAAATCCAGTGACCTTTTATTTGCTGTTCCTTTGCCACTGTCCAGTGGTCTGTTATCCTATCAACAAAATACAGCTACTATGTTTAATAAGGGGATTGAAGCACAGATAAGTGCTGACATCTTTAAAAGTAAAAATTTTACCTGGAACACCACTATCAATATTTCTACTGTAAAAAATGAGATAACCAAAATGCCGGCATCTGTTCCAGAGTTTATTGCGGGTACAAAAAAATATAAAGTTGGTCAATCCATCTTTGATTATTGGTTGCGTACATATTATGGTGTTGATCCTGCTGATGGCGCAGCATTGTATGTGGCAAATGATAAAAACATTACCGCCAATAGAAGAATCATCATTAAAAATAATGGAGGACCTGATACTGTTACTACCAGCATAAACAATGCGAAATTTGAATACCAGGGTGGTACCATTCCTGACTTTTATGGTAGTATATCACAGTCATTTACTTACAAACAAATAACATTAAGTGCTTTATTTAGTTTCCAAAAAGGCGGTCTGACTTACGATGGTCTTTACCAGGCGCTGATGTCTGCAGGTAATTATGGTGGTGCTTTACATCCGGATATTTTGAAAAGATGGCAAAAGCCAGGGGATATTACCAATGTACCCCGTTTGGACGCAGGTGCACAGAGAGCCACTGATTTTAATGCAACTTCTTCCAGGTGGCTAACAGATGCTTCTTTCTTCAACATCCGTACAGTTAGTTTGTCCTACGATTTGCCTCAGTCCTTGACTTCAAGATTCAGGATTTCTAATGCACAATTCTTCTTGTCGGCAGAGAATGTAGCTTTCTTTTCCAAAAGAAAGGGAATCAACAACCAGCAGGCCTTTTCCGGACTTACATCGAATGCTTATCCTCCGGCGAGAATTGTCACCATCGGATTAACTTTAAATTTATAAACTTACAGCAATGAAAAAACTTAATTACAAAATAGCGTCGCTGGCATTTGTTGTCCTGCTTTTTTCTTCCTGCAAGAAAAGTTTCCTGGACACTTTCCCGACGAATGCCGTAGCAAATACTGAAGCTACAGCTACCACAACCAATGCCTTTGCAGCATTAAATGGCATCCACCGTATCATGTATGTGCAGTATGATCAGCAGGGTGAAGCAGGGGAAGGATCCAATAATATTTTCAGGGACCTATTAGGAGAGGACATTGTATATCCGCTGGCTAATGGCAGCACTGGTCTTATCGGCTTTTTGCAGTGGACCAATCATCGTAACGTTAATAGTGTTGACCTTAGATATGTTTACCGTTATTATTATCGTATCATCTCTAATGCGAACATCCTTATTAATGGTATTGATGGTGCCGTAGGTCCTGATTCAGATAAAAAAATTATTAAAGGACAAGCCCTTGCATACAGGGCATGGGCTCATTTCCAATTGGTTCAGCTCTGGGGTAAAAGGTATGTTGGTGGAGCAGCCAATACGCAGTTAGGCGTTCCCTTGTTGCTGACAAATTCAATTGTTGGTCAACCAAGAGCTACCGTGGAAGAGGTATATACCCAGGTAAACAAAGACCTGGATGATGCAGTGGTTCTTTTAGTAGGTTATACAAGGGGTGGCACAGCCGCAAAATCAAACTTTAATGTAAATGTAGTTAGAGGTATTAAAGCCCGGGTAGCACTTGTTCAGCAAAATTGGGACCTTGCTGCCACCAATGCAATAGCTGCGAGAACGGGAGTAACCCTAATGACAAATGCAGAATATCTAAGTGGTTTTAATAATACGTTGAACCAGGAATGGATTTGGGGGAGTACACAGATTTCTGACCACAATACTTTCTTCTTTTCCTATTTTGCTTATATATCCGCCAACTTCAACTCAACAGTAATCAGGACCCAGCCAAGAGCTATCAATGCCACGTTATGGAATGCCATTCCCGCAACTGATATACGCAAACAGGCATGGGATCTTACAGGGGCCACAGTACCTGTTCCTCCGGGTGGAGCAAGAGTGCCTTACCAGAATAAAAAATTTCTTGCAGCCAGTGCTACATTAAGCATCGGGGATGTTCCTTACATGCGGGCAGCTGAAATGTACCTGATAGAAGCAGAAGCAAGAGCCCGCCAGGGCGGTCAAGATGCAGCGGCAAGAACTGCACTATTTACCTTACTGATTAACAGGAATGCAGCTTATGTACTCTCCACCAACAGCGGACAGGCATTAATAAATGAAATCATGTTTCACCGGAGAGTAGAATTATGGGGTGAAGGTTTCCGCTTTCTTGACCTTAAACGTCTTAATCTGCCTTTGGACAGAACAGGAATTCCGAATCATATTCCCTCGCTGATTTCCGTGACTACTATTCCTGTAGGCGATAACAGGTGGGAGTGGCTTTTTCCTCAAGATGAAATCAATACTAATATGGCAATCATTCAAAATCCATTATAAATTTTTAAAGTATAAGATTATTTATCTTTTAAAGCCATTCCGTTAAACGGAATGGCTTTTTTGTGTTTTTTCCATTTTTATGCTATGCAGCATTAATAAAAAAGACAATGTCTTATTTCTGGGTTAGGCAAGGGCTATTTCTAGCCGAAATCAACTATTAGGGTCATTTTTTAAAGAAATTAACGATTTTTTGGATTTTTCGTTTAAGGTTATTTAATTTCAAAGCCCTAAACAGGGACTTTGATTTCTTTTTATATACTAAAAATTAAAATTACATGAGAAAACTTTTCTTACTCTTTTGGGGAGTTGTGTTTTTCGCCGTTCAGGCACTTGCACAGCAACGCACTATTACCGGTAAGGTTACCGATGAAAAAGGCAACCCTGTCGCTAACGTATCAGTATTGGTAAGAGGTACCACAACCGGTACTACTTCCAAAGCTGACGGCACCTATTCACTGGTAGTGAATGATAATGCAAAAGCATTGGTCTTTTCTTCAGTTGATATGAGCCCGGTGGAAGTTTCTATTGGCTCCAACTCAGAGGTTAACGCCACACTGAAAAACGAAGACAAAACAATGTCTGAAGTGGTGGTGACAGCCTTTGGTATTAAAAAAGACAAGAAAACATTGGGGTATGGTGTTTCGCAGGTTAATGCTGAAGAACTTACAAGGTCACACACTACCAACATTACTAATTCGCTGGCAGCTAAAGTGCCCGGTGTTAGAGTAAGTGGAAGTGGGGGCTCATTCACCAGTTCCAGTATCCTGATCCGTGGCTTTACCACTTTTTCCGGCTCCAACCAGCCTTTATTTGTTATTGATGGTATCCCAATTGATAATAGTGGTGGTGGCAGCCCGCTGCAAAATGGTCCCAGTGTTTCTTCCCGGGCAATAGACATTAACCAGGACGACATTGAAAGCATGAGTGTGTTGAAAGGAGCTTCTGCCGCTGTGTTGTATGGCTCAAGAGCTGCTAATGGCGTTATTCTTATTACTACTAAAAAAGGTAAAGCTGGTCAGAAAAACTCCATTCAGTTTTCTTCCTCTTACCAGATTGAAAGTGTAAACCGCACACCTGACTATCAAAACGAATACGCCCAGGGCAATAACGGTATATTTAGTCCAACTGCGCAAACATCATGGGGTCCCCGTATTACAGGACAAACGGTCACTAATGCCTATGATCCTGCTACGAATACTAATACGAGAACAGAAACCCTGGCAGCATATCCGAATAATGTAACGGATATCTTTCAGCATGGTATTAACTGGCAAAATAACCTGGCTTTTTCAGGTGGTACAGATAAAAACACTTTCCGTTTTTCTTATGGCTACCTGAGAAATACGGGAGTGATTGCAAAAAATGTTTTGACAAGACATAACTTCTCTTTAAATACAAGTTCAAAAGTTAATAGCTACCTGACCGTGGCAGTGGGGGCTATTTATTCTAACAACGCATCCACCCGGTCACAACAGGGTAATCAATTAAGTAATCCTTTGTTTCGTGGCTGGTTCACTCCCCGTAGTTATAACCTCACGGGGCTTGCTTTTGAAGATGCAATCGGCAATCAGCGTTATCCATTGGGGGAAGATAATCCATACTGGACTCTCAAACATAACAGGTTCAATGATGAGATCAACCGTTTCATAGGAAACGTTTCTTTCAATTTCAAACTTACTAAATGGTTGCAGGCGGATTATAAAATTGGTACAGACGTTTACTCCACTTTCCGGCATGGATATGACCAGATAGGTGCAAGAGGTGGTGCCAATACTTCTGCTAATGCTGTAGGCGGTATTGTAGAAGTTCGTAATCAATACCGTAGCCTTAACTCCAACGGATATTTTACGGCTTCTAAAAGATATAAGAGCTGGACGGGTACTGCTATTATTGGAACAGAATTTCAGCAGATATATTCTGCCGGCGCTACTTTAAATGGTAAAACAATTATCATCCGTGATTTTGAACAATTGAGCAACACGACAACATATAGCCCTGCACCTGCAAACGGTTCAAGCAAAACCAGGTTGCTGGGTGTTTATGGTGATTTTGCCATTGGTTATAAAAGTATTTTCAACGTGAATGTTACTTTGCGTAACGATTTTTCTTCTACTTTTAAGCCTGATAAAAATTCATACCTCTATACCGGTTATTCCGCTTCAGTAAATATTACTGAATTGTTTCCCAGTATTAAAAGTAAGATCATTGAAAATTTAAAGATCAGGGGTAACTATGCAACGGTGGGTAAAGCAGGTGATTTTGTTTACTCTACTGATTCTTATTTTGGAGGAGCTGGTTCTGCTGATGGTTTCGGACCTCAGATTGCTTTCCCTTTTAATGGTATCCAGGGATTCTCTTTAAGTAATTCTGCCGGAAATGCAAACCTGGGACCAGAATTTACAGGGAATAAAGAAATTGCTATTGAATTATCTTTATTCAAAGGCAGATTCAACATTGAAGCTACCCGTTATCAGCAAAAATCAAGAAAATTGATTTTTGGTGTTCCAGTATCTGCCACTTCAGGTATTACATCTGTTGTACAGAATGCGGGTAACTTATCCAATAATGGTGTGGAACTTGGTATTACTGCCACACCTATTAAATCCAAGTCATTTACCTGGAACCTTGGACTCACTTATACTCAGTTTAAGGCAATTGTTGAAAAATTGGCACCCGGTGTAGCCAACATTTTTCTTGGGGGATTTACCACTCCTAATATCCGCCTTGTAGTGGGTGATGAATATGGACAGATATATGGTAATGCTTACCAGAGAGATGCTACTAAAGGAAATAAAATTATAGTTGGGGCAAATGGTTTACCCTTAATTACTCCAGGAGTTCAAAAAATTGGTAACCCAAATCCAAAATGGGTTGGTGGTTTAACCAACACTTTCTCCTTCAAAGGACTTGCCCTGACCGTATTGATGGAATATAGAAAGGGTGGCGATCTATATAGCAGGAATATTGCTGACCTTCAGCGTAATGGTGTGGCTATAGAAACTGCAGAGTTCTCCCGTTATGATGCCGCCGGAGTTGTACAAAAGCCATATTTATTTGATGCTGTATATGCTAATGGATTACCCAATACGACAATGGTATCAGCACAGGATTATTTTGGTAACAGTGGTAAATATGCAGCAGCTGAAGGATTTATTTATGGAACAACCTGGTTCCGTGTAAGGGAAGCTTCTATTGACTACATGGTGCCTTCCAGCATATTACGCAAAACTCCTTTTGGTAGTGCCTCATTCAGTGTATTCGGTAGAAATCTTTTCCTGAATGCTCCCGACTATCCACATCTTGATCCAGAGCAAAATGCCCTGGGTGTAAGTAATGCACAAGGTCTTGAATTCAATGCCCTGCCCCAAACCCGTACAATAGGTGTAGGATTAAAACTTAGCTTCTAATTCAAAAAATTATTATTATTATGAAACTTAACTTTTTAAAAATAGCCATCGTTTTTTCGGGAATTGTTGCCATTAGTTCCTGCAAAAAATTGCTGGATATAAACAAG